>NZ_BALG01000381.1 GCF_000315235.1 Paenibacillus popilliae ATCC 14706
CTGATCAATCAACGACCACGAAAATGTTTGGGCTGGAAGTCCGCTCACGAATCCTTTGCAGAGGAACTGTCGCACTTGGCTTGACAATCCGTCAAAAAATAAAATAAGGAGCACCCACTATCCTATGAGAATACAAGGTTATAAAGTTAGTGGTGAATCATGGCAAACGCCAATTTGTCCTAATTGTGGTACTAACCTGCACTTAATTTTTAATTTTGATCTTAATGATAACAAGTTGAAAAAATTGGAGAATGGAAAAATAGATAGTATTCCACTGATCTCTTGTTTAAATTGCTCTTCATATTGGTCCGCTCAAGTTTTTAAAATCGAACCTCAAACCAGAATCATTACGATTATCAAACAAAGTGATAAGGAAAACTGGATTAGCGAAGAAGAAGACCGGCTTCCTTATCCTTTGCCGTTCTCCAAAATGAAATTAGAAGAATTACAAGTGATTGACATGCCAACCATAGATGGAGATACAGACAGGGTGTTCGAAGCCTTAGGCTTGGAATATGTTTGTAGAATCTTGGATGAGCCACTTTTTGTAACAGAACCTATTCATAAAAAATGTTATGGATGTAATGAAATCATGGAATATGTAGCAACAATTTGTAGCGAAGATTATGACTCAGAGGGGTTGGTTTACGAAGGTTTTACTTTTAATTTTGGAGAGTCATTTCTTTACTTCTATTTTTGTGAATCGTGTAATATTCTAGAAACGGAAATGCAAAGTACGTGATATTTAACAAAGTAAGAACCTTGATTTTTTTTGCCTTTCAAGGTTTCTTTTTATAGGGGTACACGCTCTCATTTACATGCTCCCCGCATCCATCACCCGCTGTTTATTGCATACTAAAAATGTCTAGAATTGCAGCGTAAAAATGCTGAAGTCAGATGCAAAAAAGGCATGTTTTTGGCAATCGAAAAGTGCCGAGTTTTGCAGCCAAGCAATTTTATCAATATACAGCAACAAGTAAGGTTTATGCATAGGTTTGACATGGAGCCTCTATGGGCATGATTCCCTGCGAAGGGGCGAGACCACAGGCTTCGCAGAGACCAGCAAGCCTATCATGCCCATCACTCCATATCAAACCAGGCTACTTTTACTGCATAAGCAACTGCTGCAAAACTGAGTAAGGTATCATAGAACTGGTAAATCCAACATCAGGGGGAAGCGGTGTGAAGAATGAAGAAAGGTGGCCTATGTACTTCGTTATTCAGGAACAGAAAACCCCCATGGCCTGTCGGCCACCACGATGAATGAAAATGAGGGTTGCAAATTTGAGCTTCTTCTGCGCAAATAAAGATAGGCAGATCAAAGGTCGAATTCTTTTTGGCGAGCCACATCCCGTACAGAAAACGGGCCTATTGCAGCTTTGAGCACCGCCGATTGTTGCCCTGAGCACGTGTACAAAAGTACACCTCTCGTTGCTGCATGATCTGTTCAATCCAAAGCAAGGGAGTGAAGCTGGAATGGATGCGATATGGGAACGGTGTGCAGGGTTGGATGTGCACCAAGAGACCGTCGTTGCCTGTGTATTGGCAGGATCTCTCGACAAGAAACCGAAGCAGGAAATCAAAACATTGGGAACAACGACCAAGGAATTGCTACACCTTCATAACTGGCTTTTGGAGCGAGAATGTACGCATGTCGCCATGGAGAGTACCGGCGTATATTGGAAGCCGGTATGGAACCTAATGGAAGATTCATTTGAGCTCATCTTGGCGAATCCACAGCGAATCAAAAACGTGCCAGGCAAAAAAACAGACATGAAAGACGCGGTCTGGATCGCTCAATTCTGCGCTGCGGATGGATCGAAGCGAGCTTCGTGCCGCCGGAAGATATCCGGGATTTACGTGACCTCACTCGGTATCGTCGGAAGTTGATTAACG
>NZ_BALG01000380.1 GCF_000315235.1 Paenibacillus popilliae ATCC 14706
CCTCCCCAAGAAGCAAGGTGCCCTTCCGACGGAAATACCGACATGTCGGGTCCGATTTCCGAAAGAATGCTCGCCGCGGCATCCTTATTGATTCCCGGAATCGTGTCCAGTAGTTCGATTTCCTTCTGGTATGGGCGAAGCAAGTCTTCGATCTCCGCTTCCAAAGCGGTAATTTCTTTTTCTAAATACTCCAGATGGTCGTAATGCCTGCGGATCATTTTGCGATGATGGGCTCGCACGCGTCCGTTTAAGGCATCAACCAACTGGGGTACTTTTTTTCTA
>NZ_BALG01000379.1 GCF_000315235.1 Paenibacillus popilliae ATCC 14706
GCAGCATTCGTTTGTTTTCCCACAGTCGAGCCGAGAAGTCGGCACCGCTCCATGGGTAGGAAAGCACGTTCGTAATCATATCCTCGTTGATTTTGGCGAATTCGTGCACGAAGCCAACACGCTGCTGGATATCATATGCTTTCTTGTAGTAGCCTGCTGTGAACAGGTCTCCGAATTCCTGCCTCATTTGCCTGACACCAACGGTGTAGAGATCATTCAACGACATCTGAATTTGGCCAAATAGAGCTTCAAGGCGTGATATCTGACTGTTGTAGGATAGTGCGTCCAGCTCAGCCTTCAAGAGTGCTTTGACTGCCTCATCTTGTTCCTGATTGATACGCTTAACCCAGTCCCCTATACTGGCCTTCCACTCTTTCACTTCCGGGCGACTGAGCCGGCGAACAGCTTCGTCATAGGATAAGTCTTGTTCAGATGCATAGCGAGCATAAAAGTCATTGATACTACGCCTAATCTCTCGGGCAGCTCGCTGGTACTCCGTGAACATACGAGCAGTTAATGCTGCGCCTTTGGCTGCTGATTCAGATTCACGCTGCAGCGCTCGCTTAACCCAGTAATCATTGTTTTTCGTCATCTACCGGCTCACC
>NZ_BALG01000378.1 GCF_000315235.1 Paenibacillus popilliae ATCC 14706
AAGAGCTGCTTCAAGTTGAAAACAAAGCGGCACAAGCAGATGGTCAAGCGAAGCAACAGCGAATAGAATTATATAAACGAATCATACAAACCACCACAAATGCATTACACAGCATGATGCAAGACGTGGAATCAAGCATGGCATTGATTGCGTCTGAATTAAGTACACCAGCAAATGATCATCTAAACA
>NZ_BALG01000377.1 GCF_000315235.1 Paenibacillus popilliae ATCC 14706
GTGTTTTTTTGTGCCATTTTACATAACCCTTCTATTTCAGTGTAAAGAACTACATCCTGCTACTTCGTGCAAGGTGTCATTTTCGTACAAAAGACTTGTTCGCAGAAACGTTGCAGGAAATGCTCGAGGCCGAGATGGACACCCATCTGGGCTACAAGAAGCATGACGTGCAGAACAAGCGGACGAGCAATAGCCGCAATGGGAAAAGTAAGAAGACAATCACAAGCGAGTATGGCGAGCAGAAGATTACGGTTCCTAGTATAATGTTCCGAAAATAATGTAACTATATCCCAGCATTTTGTGGTATAATCTTCGTAGCCCTTATTGAACGGAGAGAAACCATGCCCTT
>NZ_BALG01000376.1 GCF_000315235.1 Paenibacillus popilliae ATCC 14706
GGGGTGAGCTGCTTGAGGGAAAACCTCACGAGCAGTTCTTATGGGGAGGGGCTGGAAACGGGCCTACAGCACCGCGCCAGTCCTTTACCCGACAGGTCTTTTTCCGCTGGATCAAGCAACATGTAAACGTTCCTACGTTGTTCGGTACGACTGAAAATGCCGTATATGGACAGCTATTTGGAGCCTTGATTACCTATGTTCTTCTCAAATGGCTGTATGATGTTACGAACACCGGCTTGCCTCGGCATGCCGTTCTTTCGTTTGCCCGGTTTGCCCGATTAGTTGTTTTCTGTTCGCTTTCCGTTGAGTGGCAGTTACGGATTCATTGTATTCTATTAGGAGAATCGCGATTATTTTGATATGGAGTAATTTGGTTAATCAACAGGCCTGAGACAAACTATGAATAAACTACACAAAGGACGAAACACCTTCTGAGTGCTATCTTTTTTTTGTATTTATATCACACAAAATGGGTAACTCGTAAAAAAGTGCTTGTATTTCGCAAAACACATGGTAAAATATAGATGGTTGAAAATTGCATTGCCGAAGGGAGGTGAAACTATGAATACCGTTGCTGCGAAGCCACAGCGCTTGGGGAGCTAATTTAGTGTACAGTGCTATCGGCAGAAGAAAGAAATGGGCCTATCGAAGCTGCAAGAAGCGGTTGGCCTTGATAAAGGCAGCCTGTAAAGAATTGAAAACAGCGAAATCTTACGCCCCCTGATTTTAACATCATAACAATCCATTGCTGCTGTATATTGTTAGACATCCCCGGTGACGACATCGTAGAACAGTACATCGAAATAAGACATAAATCACATGAATTTACTCGTTTTTGCAAAAAACACTCGAAAAATGAAGACAGCTTAGACTTGGTAGAAAAGCTTGATCAGATAGCATTCACCGTAATATATGAACCCATTCAACTATCTTTGTATAACCTCATCATTGGACTACTCACGTTCCTACGGAATTATGCCCTATACTGCCAAAAGGATTTTACCAAAAGTACAGGATTGAACGAAATGATTTCAGCAGATTTTTTTAAGCGATAAAGAACGAATACTGCTGCACTATGGACTGAGCGTTCACGCTTATAGTCTTATGTACTATCACGATGCTATAGGGCTGGAAAATTATTATGGAAACTTACGTAGCAGCACAACGATCAGACATCCTGCAAAGTACTGGGAAAAGACCCGAAATTGTCTTTAGAAAATACGGTACGAAAAGGAGAAGAGAACATGAAAAAATTTATAGCCTTGATGTTATTGATTGCTCTTTCATTTACAAGCC
>NZ_BALG01000375.1 GCF_000315235.1 Paenibacillus popilliae ATCC 14706
GGCGATGGTAGCTTTCGATCATGTTTGTCGTGTAGATGAGCTTGCGGATCTCTGGCGGATACTTGAAGAACGTAGCGAGTTCATCCCAGTTGGTACGCCACGAACGGATAATCAGCGGATATTTGGGACCCCACGTCTCTTCAAAGCGATCAAGCTCCACAAGGGCCATTTCTTCTGTTGCGGCCTTGTAGATGGGCTTCAGGTCTGCCGTTACTTTCTTGAAATCCTTGTAGGACACGTAGCGCGTCGAATTGCGGATTTGGTGAATGATGCATTTCTGAATCTCCGTCTTCGGGTAGCAAGCCGTGATCGCTTGG
>NZ_BALG01000374.1 GCF_000315235.1 Paenibacillus popilliae ATCC 14706
AAAATGCCTGCTTCTCGACTGATTCCTTTGATAACTAAGGTCGTTGCTTCTTCTGGACGAATAGGCACAAAACTTCCAATCGGATCAATGGCTATCACAGTAAACTGAACGTATTTCAGTGTATCTAAAACCTGTGCTTGCCACCCCGGTCTATCAAATAAGTTATGCTCTATCATGTCAACCGTAGGTAAAAATAGGTGTTGTAAAGCTTGGCGTTGCCCGTTTATGTTTTCTTTGGCTTGCTTGACCTGGATGACGTTCTCCGCTGCTGCCTCTAG
>NZ_BALG01000373.1 GCF_000315235.1 Paenibacillus popilliae ATCC 14706
ACTATGGTATACAGCTTCAGCAGACGGTTTGTATTATTTGGAAGTAGGGGAAGGTACAACCTTGCATGCCGCTGACGGTTCTGATATGGCCCACGCCTACCCGGCGACGTTCAGTGAGGGAAAATTAACGAACACAGACACCTGCACAATACCCGCTAAGGAACGTGCCTACTTTAAGGTAGACGTACCCGGAGGAGTCGCTGTACGATTTCAGGCTACTGAGCCCATGCTTACCCGGCAAACGTAAATACAACGGTTGAATACTCCGTACCGGCCGGGGAAAGCGCGTACTACCAAGTGTCACTGGAAGGCGGAACCGACTATACCATCGCGGCCCGATCTGGCAGCGGGATCACCCTCTACGATGCGAACGGCACAGGCTTAGGAACAACCGACCGTACCGTCCTGGATTACCGCGCGCGAGCTGTCGGGACGTACTATATCCAAGTGGCTCATAACGGATCGAAGCCGGCAACGATTGGTCTGAACGTATATGAAACATGGTTGCTTGACCAAACCGGAACCATCGATAGCTGCATGCAAGGAGAAGCCTGGAACGCGATCCTCGAGCCAAGCATAAGGAGTGGCATCGATCTGCCAAAGCATGCCAGCTTGGGCTCTGCGTTGGCGGGGCTGATGTGCTTTCGTACG
>NZ_BALG01000372.1 GCF_000315235.1 Paenibacillus popilliae ATCC 14706
TCAATCAACGACCACGAAAATGTTTGGGCTGGAAGACTGCTCACGAATCCTTCTCAGAAGAACTGTCGCACTTGGCTTGACAATCCGTCATTTACTTTTGTCTTTAAGTAAGTATCAAATGCGGGTCAACAAAAGAAAAATATTTGTTACATGAGTAAGTAGGTTTCAGAGGAGTCATAATTTTCTCGCCTGAATGTTCATCCATTTCTGAGAGTTCAGGCGAGAATTTATTTTATTGGATTTGGGATATGTGATGAAATACATAGTATGCCGTTGCTTGATCATCTCAACCCCGAGTGCAACGGCCAGGTATGTTTTACCTATTCCCGGCGGCCTAAGGAAGATAAGATTCGCTTGGCCAGCCATTCTTCAGCTAGAAGCTTATCCACAAACTCCAGCTACGCTTCACTTTTTCCTTTCGACATCGATGCCGACTACAGGTTTTATCCCTTTCTCCCGAATTCGAACTCTTTTACAGTTCCCATGCCAGCTTATGGACGGCGTCGATCGTTCCTCCGCCCAAGCATACCTCGCCATCATAGAACACGACGGCTTGTCCCGGCGTTACCGCCTTCTGCTGCATGGCGAACGTCACTTCATAGGCTCCGTCGCCGCTCCGCTCGATGGCAACCTCCTGATCGGGCTGCCGGTAACGGAACTTCGCCGTGCAATGCAGCCTATCCGGCGCCTCGCCCGCGATCCAGCTCACGCCGGTCGCCCGCAGCCCAGTCGAATACAGACTTGGATGAGATTCGCCTTGAACGACATATAACCTATTGCGGGCGACATCCTTCTCCGTCACGAACCAAGGCTCGCCTGTTCCGGAACCGCCGATGCCGAGGCCCTGGCGCTGCCCGAGCGTGTAGTACATCAGGCCGTCATGACGGCCTTTCACTTCTCCGCTGACGATGTCGATCATATCCCCCGGCTGCGCAGGCAAGTATTGACGCAAAAACTCCTTGAAGTTGCGCTCCCCGATGAAGCAGACGCCGGTACTATCCTTTTTCTTCGCGGTGGCGAGTCCGGCTTCTTCCGCGATCCGGCGGACATCCGGCTTCGGAAGATGGCCGATCGGGAACATGGCGCGCGCGAGCTGCTCCTGATTCAAGGCGTTCAGGAAATAGGTCTGATCTTTGTTGCGGTCGATGCCGCGAAGAAGCTTGGCCTGGCCGTTCTCCCGCACGATGCGGGCATAGTGGCCCGTTGCCACGTAGTCGGCGCCGAGATCAAGTGCCTTTTGCAAGAACTCCCCGAACTTGATCTCCCGGTTGCACATGACATCCGGGTTCGGTGTCCGCCCGCGCCGGTACTCCTCCAGGAAGTAGGAGAACACTTTATCGTGATATTGGCGCTCAAAGTTGACCGTATAATAAGGGATGCCGATCTGCTCGCAGACCCGGCGCACGTCTTCGGCGTCATCCTCGGCGGTACAATGTCCGAATTCGTCGGGTTCATCCCAGTTTTTCATAAAAATGCCGATGACGTCGTACCCTTGCTGCTTAAGCAGCAAGGCCGTTACGGAGGAATCGACGCCCCCCGACATGCCGACGACGACACGGGTATGGGCATTCGCAGTTGTCATGAACTCACCGTCTTTGCTGCGGGCCGGCCTAGCCAGGCGTGCTGGCGTTGTCCGGTCGGGACCCGCGATTATCGTATCACTCTATTGTAACATATCCGGCTGAAACAGAGGGTGGAAAAAACCGCCCAACGAAGGGAAGCTCGATTACCTACTAGTATTCTACAGGTGGTTATCGTGCATGCCTTGGTCTAAGTGTAATGCCTCCTTCACAAAATTCGAATAGCCGATTAGATTATTGTCCATAACGGAGATAGTTATGTTACGATATACGGGGTGCCTTAATCGGAATACATTGAATTGGATAGGAACAACCAATAAATGAGGTGTAACCATGAAAATATCAACAAAAGGTCGCTACGGGCTAACGATTATGATGGAGCTGGCTAGAAACTGGGGCGAAGGTCCGATTTCCTTGAAGAGCATCGCGGAGAAAAATAATCTCTCCGAGCACTATCTTGAACAATTGATTGCGCCGCTCCGCAACGCGGGCTTGGTCAAGAGCATACGGGGGGCGTACGGCGGCTATATATTGCCGGGAAGCCCGGAGCAGGTCACGGCAGGCGAAATTATTCGCGTGCTGGAAGGCCCGATCTCGCCGGTCGACTTCATGGAAGAGGACGAGCCGGCCAAGCGCGATCTGTGGCTGCGCATTCGCGACAGCATCGCCCAGGTGCTCGATTCGACAACGCTGGCGGATCTGATCTCATATAAGGATGAGAACGAGCAGGAAAGCTATATGTTCTATATTTGACGATCGTGAGGGAACCGAAATGGAACGAATGTATTTCGATCATGCTGCGACGACGCCGCTTCACCCGGAGGCAGCCGAAGCGATGATCGCCGTCATGCGGGACGTGTACGGCAATGCCTCCAGCGTTCACGCTGCCGGCCGCGAAGCGGCAGCGGCCTTGACGAAGGCGCGGGACGGCATCGCGGAGCGCCTGGGCTGCCGGCCGCAGGAGCTCGTCTTTACAAGCGGCGGTACAGAAAGCGATAACACCGCGCTGATCGGCGCTGTCCATGCCGCCTGGCGGAAGCACGGACGAGAACGTCCACCTCATGTCGTAACGACGGAAGTGGAGCATCATGCGGTGCTCCACACTTGCCATTATTTGGAGCAATTCGGAGTGGAAGTTACCTACGTCGCTCCGGACGACACGGGTCTCGTCGCGCCGGAGCGCATTCAGGAGGCGCTCCGGCCGAATACTTGCCTGGTGAGCGTAATGACGGGCAACAACGAAGTGGGTACGCTTCAGCCGATTCGCGAGATCGGCCAGATGGTGCGCGAACAGGGGATTGTGATGCATACCGACGCCGTTCAGGCGCTGGGACTGCTGCCGTTCCAACTGAAGGATTGGCCGGTCGACATGGCCAGCTTCTCGGCCCACAAGATGAATGGACCGAAGGGAGTCGGCTGCCTGTATATCCGTCAAGGGACCGATTGGGAACCGATGCTGTACGGAGGCAATCAGGAGCGGAAGCGTCGGGCGGGTACGGAGAATGTGGCTGGAATTGCGGGCTTCGCGGCAGCGCTTCGCGTCACAGAGGATGAGCGGGAGGACAAGGTGCGCCAGATTAGGCAAGTGAGGGCAGCGCTCTGGTCGAAGCTGGTTGACGGGCTAGGTGATCGGGTCGTGTACAATGGGCATCTCGAGCGGCATCTGCCTCACATTCTCCATGTGAGCGTGCTGGATGTTGCGACAGAGACGCTGCTGATGAATCTTGATCTGGCGGGCATTATGGCGGCCAGCGGTTCTGCCTGCACTTCCGGTTCCTTGGAAGTGTCGCATGTGCTCGAAGCGATGAAGCTGTCCGAGCTTCGCAAGAGCACCGCCGTTAGATTCAGCTTCGGATTGGGCAATACTATAGAGCAAGCCGATATTGTGTCGCAACAAATTGCAACCATCGCCAAGCGCGTCCGTATTAAAAATTAAGGAGTCTACCGGATATTATCAAGGGGCGGGATCCGTGGCGAATGGTGCGCTATCGGCGAAGAGGCGCGCCTGTAGGGCGCAGCCGCGTGTGCCATGAACCGAAGGAGGACCCCCTGAATGAAGCTGCTGGAACTGATCGGCCTGCCCGTGTTCGATATCGGTACAGGCAAGCAAATTTCCAAAGTGAAAGATATTTGCATGACTTCCGAATGGGAGATCACCCATCTTCTCCTTGTCAGCCGCGTCCCCAAACAGGACATGCGGGTACGGTGGGAGGATGTGACCGCATGTGGGGATGACGCGGTCATGATTGCGAGCGGCGAAGCCGTGCAGATGACAGTCAGCGTCTTGCTGGAACGGGCATTTCTGTCGGGAGAGGCGGCATTGAAGGGATTGCCGGTAATGACTTCGGAAGGCTCCCAGCTCGGATGGGTCGCCGATGTTTATTTTCAGCCCAATATGGGTAACCAGATAACAGGTCTGGAAATTTCAGACGGTCTGCTTGCGGATCTTCTGGAAGGAAGACGGCAGATTGAAGGAATGAGCCGCTTGAAATGGGGCACCGATGTAATCGTCGTAGAAGAGAGCGGAAGCGGAAGCGAAAGTACAAGTGTACAATCAAATTAGTCTAATGGACGGAATGGTGAAGAACGATGATGCGATGCCCGAATTGCAATTCCAAAGATATCGGGAAAATTGGCTCCCACCAGTTCTATTGCTGGGGATGCTTTATCGAGTTGACTGTGAATGGCGATAAAATGTCGGTGTTCCAGGTGGAGGAAGACGGAACGTTGAGCTCGCTCGACGATTTATTTTTTGGCGACGAGTTTATGACACCATCCTATCCGGAAACACATGCTTCTACATAACGGGGAATCCAAATCGGCATTAATCGACATAAGACAGACAATAGCGTTCATGCTACCCTCTAACGGCGCATGGACGCTTTGTGCCGTTCAGGCAGATGTCCGGCTGTGACCGATCTCATATTGCAACCTTTCGCATTTGTAGATAATACATATTGTGTCTTTTTCGAATCTACAATACTACATATAGTATTTCGGGCGATTGGTATTTCAATAGAGACGATAGGGAAGGGTGGAGTAGCGATGACGATTATGCCGCGATGGCGCGATGCGAACGTTGCCGAAGAAAGTGCGGGGGGCGCCGGACCGATGCCCTGGGCATCATGGGGGAACACCCGGAAGGGGGAGGGCGGCACGCGGCCGGACCATCATCCGCTGACGGCGTCGCTGCACGACATTGTACGGGGCAGCGATTCGGATCTGATGCGCGAGAATGCGAATGTGGACGGCCGCTCTCCGATGGGCATCATGAGCAAGATGGCCAGCGAATGCTCACGTTGGTATGCGATGAATGAATTGCTTGCCCCGGAAGCTCGGGAAGCGGTGGAGGACAATCTGCTGTACCCTCATGATCTTGATTTCTACGCATACGGAACGACAACCTGCTGTCAAATCCCGCTCGGACAGCTTTTGCAGCGGGGCTTCAATACCGGCCACGGCCATATGCGGGAGCCGCAGGATATCAAGAGCGCGCTCGCTCTCGCCTCGATCATTTTGCAGGCCAATCAGAACCAGCAGCATGGCGGACAAGCGTATCCCGCCTTCGATTACGATCTTGCCCCGTATGTAGGCAAGACGTTCCGGCGCCACCTGGCCTATCTTGCATCGCTGTCCCTGCAGCCGGAGATCGACCGAGATCAGGAAGCATGGCGGCTGACGGAGCGCGACGTGTACCAGGCATGCGAAGCCTTCGTTCATAATGCCAATTCGATGCATTCGCGCGGCGGGGCACAAGTTCCGTTCATTTCCATCAACTACGGCACGGATACGTCACTTGAAGGGCGCATGCTTGTCAGACAGTTGCTGCTGGCGACGAGAGCGGGCCTGGGCAAGGGAGAGACACCGATCTTTCCGATCCAGATCTTCAAGGTAAAAACAGGCGTCAACTTCGAGGAGCAAGACCCGAACCATGATCTGTATGAGCTGGCGCTGGCCACGACGGCGGAGCGGCTGTTCCCGAACTTCGCTTTCCTGGACGCGGCCTTCAACAAGGAGTATGACGACGGAACGCCGGAGAGCGAGGCCTGTTACATGGGCTGCCGCACCCGGGTCATGGCCAACGCGAATGGCCCGTCGACGCCGCAGGGACGCGGCAATCTGTCCTTCACCTCGCTTAATCTGGTGCGGATTGCGCTGCTGGCCCGCACGAAGGAAGCTTTTTTCAGCCTGCTGGACAAAATGCTGGCCATTGCCGTAAGACAGTTGGCCGCGCGCTTTGAATATCAAGGACACAAGCAGGCCCGCGATTTCGCCTTCCTGATGCAGCAAGGCGTCTGGCGCGGCAGTGAGCGGCTTCAGCCGGAGGACGAGCTGCGCGACGTATTGAAGCAGGGCACGCTCAGCGTCGGCTTCATCGGGCTGGCCGAGGCGCTGGTCACCTTGACTGGGTGCCATCACGGTCAATCCGAGGACGCACGCCGACTCGGTCTTGAGATTATCGGGCATATGCGTCGGCGGATGGACGAAGCCGTGGAGGCCACCGGGATGAACTATTCGCTTATCGCGACCCCGGCAGAAGGGCTGTCCGGCAAATTCACGAAGCGCGATCAGGATGATTTCGGCCGCATTCCAGGAATTACTGATCGCGATTATTATACGAATTCATTTCATGTTCCGGTCTATTTTCCGATCAAGGCGTATGACAAAATCCGCATCGAAGGGCCGTACCATGCCTTGTGCAACGCCGGACATATTACATATGTCGAGCTGGACGGCTGCGCCAAAGCGAATCCGCAAGCACTCGATCGGATTGTGCGCGCGATGGCAGAGCACGGGATCGGTTACGGATCGATGAACCATCCGGTCGACCGCTGCCGCCGCTGCGGCCATCAGGACATGATCGAGGATGCATGCCCCGTATGCGGCGGCACCGAAGAAGACATTGAACGCATTCGCCGCATTACCGGTTATCTGGTCGGCGATATGAGCAAGTGGAATTCGGCTAAGCAAAGCGAGGAAAGCGAGCGGGTGAAGCATCGATGAGCTTGCAGGTGATGTCGATACTACATGACAGTGTCGTGGACGGAGAAGGGCTAAGGACGGTCGTGTTCGTTAGCGGCTGTCCCCACCGCTGTCCGGGATGCCATAATCCAAGCTCCTGGCGCAGCGACGGCGGCACGCTGATGAGCGTAGAGGCGGCAGCGGCCGACGTACTCTCCAATCCGCTCACCGATCTTACCTTGTCGGGCGGCGAGCCGTTCCTTCAGGCCCGGGGGCTAGCCAAGTTGGCCCATATCGCGAAGGAGGCGGGCCGGACGGTCTGGTGCTACACCGGGTACACGGTGGAGGAACTGCTGCAGGAGGGAACCCGGGATCAGCGGGAGCTGCTGCGGCTGACGGATGTGCTGGTGGACGGCAGGTTCCTGATCGAGCGCCGCCGTCCCGGCCTTCGCTTCCGCGGCAGCGACAATCAGCGCATCTGGAAAATGAGGAACGGCCAGCCGGACGAGTTAATTTTCATATAGCTACACATACTTTACTGTATGATGCTCGTCTGAACGGAGTGTGGAATACAGTGGAGCGTTTTTGGAAAAACAAGCTGTTCGTCAATGGCGTATATGTGCTGATCACCCTGTTCATCCTGTACCTCTTGTATTTATTGAAGCCACTTCTGGGCCATGTGTACGGGATTGTGAAGTCGGTGCTTGCCCCGTTCCTCATCGCGCTGATTATCGCTTATGTGCTTAATCCGGTCGTCAATATGCTGTGCGAGCGCAAAGTTCCCCGTCCGATGGCGGTGCTGCTTATTTATGTGGTATTTATCGCCTGCGTTACCGTACTGCTCATCAATATGATTCCGATGATCATGAAGCAACTGGAGGAATTGAACGAGCAGATGCCTCACTTGAATGCGAAGGCGGAGAAACTGATGGATGGGCTGAGCGAGTCGTCACTCATGCCGACGTCGGTCCGGAGCAGTCTGAACGACTGGATGTACGGCATGGAGCAGCGGGTAGGCAAGGTAATCACGGAATTGATGAACAACCTCGGCGCTACGCTTAACATCCTCATGATGGCGCTTATCGTTCCTTTTTTGATTTTCTATATTTTGAAAGACTTCAATGTGTTCGAACGAACCGTTATCGCCTATGTGCCCAAAACGCACCGTAAGCATATGGTGATGATGCTCAAAGAAATCGATCATGCGATCGGCAGCTATATCCGGGGGCAAGTTCTCGTCTGCGTCATTATCGGGGTGCTGGCTTATGTTGGCTACTTGCTGATCGGACTGCCTTACGCGCTGCTGCTGGCGCTGTTCGTGGCCATTTTCAACATCATTCCGTATCTCGGTCCTTATTTCGGAGCGGCTCCCGCCCTAATCGTCGCCTCGACCGTGTCGCTGAAGATGATGATCTTCGTCATTACCGTCAATACGATCTGTCAAATTCTCGAAGGGAACATTATCTCGCCTCAGGTGGTTGGCCGAACCCTGCATATGCATCCGCTCTCCATCATTTTTGCCCTGCTTGTCGGAGAACAGCTCGCCGGCATCATCGGAATGATTCTGGCCGTACCGTTTTTTGCGGCACTCAAAGTCGTCCTATCCCATGTGTTCACCTATTACGTGCGGCGCAAAACGGTGTGACTGAATAGGCCCAGCCGCATCCAGGAGGGGGGGATGACGATTCCCCTCCTCCTTCGTTATGTTCTTAGCAAACCTAACAATAGGAGGAATTTAGGGCGCTGGCAAGTGCCGCTTTGTCGTCAATATCCTGTAGTAACCAAAGGGTCTCATCGGTATTTCCGATGGGGCCCTATTTTGTTCTACAACAACCCGCGTATCCCTTCTTCTTGGCTTAATATGATTGAATTTACATATATTCATAAAAAAACAATTAAATATATAAATATAACCATGTAAGATGTGAAAGGGATTTTTTTTCAACACGATTCAACAACAGGAATTGCTTACATGTGCATGATGAAAAAGAAGGGAGACTCAATGAACAACGACAGAGTTGGTCTGAGGAACAGAGGAGAGCAAAATGCAAGCGAATGCTTATGTACAGGGGATTTTTATAGGTTTATGTATTAGCTTGCTAGCGGGGGTGTTTTCACCTCTGGAAATTACTGCGCTGGCGCCAGCAACGGTTTATGCGGACAAGGCGGACAGTGCAGAAGACGAAGACCCCCGGTTCGTACCCAAGGTGGAACGAGCAGCATCCGACGAAAGTGATGAAATAGTCTCCTGGACGGTGCCCAATGATGACGAAAGCGATGAAGTAGCCGACGTGGAGTGGATGGCCGAGAGTGATCTTGCGCTTGGCGCCAAGCCGAGCAGCATTGACTTTGCTAACGCCTCTCGGGTGAAGCTTACGGCGGGGGAACTAACCAAGCTCACCTGCAAGGACATGGACGCCCATGAAAGTGTCTATCTCAAGGTGGATTTGACGAAGGGAGTCGCTGTAAGCTTTCAAGCTACTGGAGCCGCAGGCTTAGAAATGTATACAAGCAACGGCACGCGCGTAGCGAGCAGTGGTACGAACTGGCTAATCTATACAGCAGAGGACACGGACACGTATTATCTCAAAGCGCTCGCAGGAGACAGTGAGGCAGCGATTGTGTTGCGGATCTCGCAGGCTATCATAGCGCCTGGTACGTTGAATTATACGGGGAGTGAGGACTTCGCTTATTTCGCGACAAATGTGAAGGCAGACCGCACGATGGTCTTCAAGACAGACTACCAATATAGCACGTTTAAACTGTATAACGCCCCGAGTACCTCTCAGGATAACA
>NZ_BALG01000371.1 GCF_000315235.1 Paenibacillus popilliae ATCC 14706
GCTGTAGCGCTCTTTGAACTGAACAAAGAAAAAACGAGTGATGATGAAGGCTATACCCACGGCAAAATGGTTCGTGGCCTCTTCCACACTCGTTATCAGGTGCGCATGAAAAACCACAAGGGCATTCAGCGAATCTCTATTGATTGTGACACACAAGTGCAGCCATTTGCAAGGCTTATTGAATTATTTTGGCCGGAGCATGATTTGATGCTTCTTTGGGCTACGCCCAAACCGGATATTTACCAAGGCTTACCTCGGACTGCATAGGTCATGTGTCTTATTATACCTTACCATTTTTTGGTATTTAAATTGCGACATCAAAAGAATATATAGCTAAATAACAAAAAAAAGTCCAGTAGCATAAACACTACTGGACTTTATAATTTAACCTGTTTTTTCAACTTCTACTTCCATTTTATTAGCTATCTTTTGAAGGAATTTGATGTAATTTAACAATTCTATTTTGCTCATTGGCTGTATTACTTCTGAGGAGACGCTACTATCAATCGACTTGACTTCAATTTCACATTGATCTTCTGAGACATTTAGATGTTGTTCTACATTTAATTCTTCAAAGGAAGCACTCCGCTCTCGATAATATCTTTACCATAATCACTATACTTTACATTGATATTCACTATTTATTCCTCCCTTCCCTTGGGTAACATGTTAACCGCAGATTCAATCCCAATCTCGATGAGTTGTTTTTCTTGTTCTGATATTTCAATATTAAGATGCTTTAATGTGTCATAGACCAATTTCATTGCATTTTCTTTCTTAGTTTCCCCATCCTCATCTTTCATAGTTTTGCTGCTAGACTAAAAAGTAGACATGTAGAACCGAGAATCGGGTAGAATGAAAATATCCAAATTCGAGGTGCTACGATGACGAAAAAATACGATAAAGAATTCAAACTCCAAACGATTCAGATGATCCAGGAAGAAGGAAAGGCGGTGGCGCAGGTCGCCCGCGAACTAGGGAATAAGCGACAATACCTTGTATCGCTGGATGCCCGAATACAAGAAAGACGGTGTACAAGCTTTTCCAGGTAGTGGACAACTGAAAGCCGACGACAAAGCTGTTCGCAATCTCCAGAAGCGCATTCGTGATCTGGAAGAGGAGAACGACATCTTAAAAAAGGCGATGCACTACTTCGCCAAAGACCGGCACTGATCTATCCA
>NZ_BALG01000370.1 GCF_000315235.1 Paenibacillus popilliae ATCC 14706
GGGAATCCGGGGGTTTCCCCTTGCTTTACTCGTCGAAAGAAGGCTTGAAAAGCCTTGTCTAACCGTTTAGCCACATCTTGAAGGACTTGAGAATACACTTGCTTTAGGGCTGGGATGTATTGCTTTCGTTCACTGAATGTATTGGCTTGATCGTAGTAATTCAAACTCTTCCCCTCTGATTTGTACGCTAGAACACGCTCTTCTAACAGCCGGTT
>NZ_BALG01000369.1 GCF_000315235.1 Paenibacillus popilliae ATCC 14706
GTCCTTCGGCAAGGTTGCCTGCCACAATGTCCCTGTTCACGAATCGTTTGATCTCCGGGTTATAGTATCTCGCCCGCATGTAATACAACCCGTTCGGGTCCGTCATAACACCGTCGCGTCCGTTGTACAGGAATGGCTGCTCGGTGCTTCCTTTATGCTCAGCCAAAGAAAACGGGCTGCATCCGTTCCGGTATCTCACGTACGTATCTATTCGAACAGTTGCCGCAACTTGCCGACTTGCAAGAGTCAGAGGCATTCGCTCCGTTCATGCCATGGTCGTAGCACCTTCCGGACTCCTGTCTCTGCATTCATCATACACTGGCCCCATTCTGACTGCTAGGTGGGGTCTATTTGTCGTTCACCCCAATAGAATGGACGACCTTGCCCGGCCACACGACACTAACTATTTTATAGACCCGGTAGTCCCACCACCAAAAAAGAAACCTTGAATGGCAAAATGCCAATCAAGGCTTAATTTCAGTCTTAAATTTTTTAGTCAAAAATATCTTCAATGTACAATGGTGTGTTACTTCCCAGTTTACTTTTTAGACATTCCATATGACAGAATAGTTGTTGTTCTTGTTGTTCTTCTCGCGATTTGTCCCAATTAGAAATAACAATGAATGACGTAATATCAAGTTTAGTAGACTCAATTTTTTGGTTACAAAAACAGCATTGGTACACTTGACTACTCATTTTTTAGTAATGCCTCATTTCCACTCATAGTTTTTTGACAGCCTGTTCAATGAATTTTCGCTAATATTCTTCAACGCAGTAACAACACCATTTTCACTTTCCACAATGACATTAAATTTTCCTGCACTAATCTCTTTGATATATACGCCTGCACCATCTGACTGAGTCATAACTTTGCTCGGAGATAACTTCAAATCACTAATTTCTGAAGGGGTAAATCCTCGGACCATTAACCTCTCAGCACCGTGATCTGTAGTTTTTATTACACTTTGAATTTCTTCTCTGGCTAGAGAATCCTTCAATTTTTGATATTGTGCTGCATTCGAAGCATATTTACCCGTCCCCTCAGCAAACATCTGCAAGTCGAGTTTGTGTCTAAGTTCACTCGGCCCCTTACCTGTCAGCTTACCGAGTTTACCAAGAGGAATTAACTCTGCTAAGAATGCTCCCCCATAGGCATAACGAGAATTGAGATCGCCGTTTATCACCATATCGTCGAATTCTGT
>NZ_BALG01000368.1 GCF_000315235.1 Paenibacillus popilliae ATCC 14706
GATTTGCAGACGATATGCTGATTACAGTAAGCGGGCATTCCAGTAAGCGTGGGTGGGCGGAACTGGCGTTGAAGCGATTGCGCGAACATTTGGAACCACTGGGCGTGGAACTCAACCTAGAAAAGACTCGAACGGTTAACGCCCTGAGCGGTGAGGCATTCGCTTTTCTAGGATTCGACCTGCGAAGAGTTCGGAATCGAAGTAATACCGGGTACTTCATCCTTATAACACCGAGGAAGAAGGCCTGTGTATCCGTGAAAGCACGCATTCGCGAAATCATCCATAATGGTGGAGCGAAATCGGCCAAA
>NZ_BALG01000367.1 GCF_000315235.1 Paenibacillus popilliae ATCC 14706
ACGAGTTAACAATTGGGAACGAGTTGATTATTGACTACTTTGGATTCGCTAATAGGGGTGGTTATTATGACCCAAGTAAAGTCATTAGTGACGATGGTTTTACGGTTCAGGCTTTTACATTTGGTGACAAATATATTGATTGGGAGGCTTGGGGATGAAAATTGGTCACAGGATAATTTACGATGCACAAACAGGAAAGGTACTCAACGGAACGTTTGGTGA
>NZ_BALG01000366.1 GCF_000315235.1 Paenibacillus popilliae ATCC 14706
TGAAAGCCATGAGCAGCTCGCTTCTTATTTCGCGGAGCAGGCGTACCAAGAGGTGAAGGAACTGGAGGTACGCAAGGAGCGCCTGCAGGCACTGGCCCATTTGTGCGGTGTGTATACGATGGAACAAATTGAGGAAGCCCTCGAACAGGAGGGCTGTGAAGCCACGGTTGCCCGTCTCACAGCGGCGCTAGGCGTAAAGCAAGGAAGCCGGGAAATCCCTGCCGATTGACAAGAAACGTTGTCTCCTCCTGGAACACAAAACAGCGGCTCACTTCAGCGCTGAAAGTTGGAATGGCTGGAGCGCAAAGAGAATTTGCGGTTGA
>NZ_BALG01000365.1 GCF_000315235.1 Paenibacillus popilliae ATCC 14706
AGAAGACATTCATCTCCAAAACGCGGGGTGAATGTCTTCTTTTTATACTATCTGCACCGCCTCCGAAGAAAAACGCAAGTTCTTCAGTGGCCTCCAATACATCCGTGTCTTTGTCGACCTCCAGGGCGAACAAGGCCATTGATTTTATGAAGCAGAGCCAGAGCGCAAGGCAGCCGCTACTTATCATGATTACGACAGCCGGAACCGTCAGAGAGTACATATTTGATGATATGTATGCCTATGCCTGCAACGTGGTAGACGGCAAGTTTCAGGACGACCTAAGCCGGAAGGTAAAGAAGGCCAAGAACAGCCCGAACGATATCGGGGCCAATCTATCCATTGCAACCGACTTAACGGCTGCCACCCTGCTAATGATGGACAAGGACACACAGCAAAGATTTGTCTATCAGATGTATTGGCTACCGCGTGAAAACTTTGAAAAGCGCGTACAGAAAATGACAAGTGGCTACAGCAGGGCCTTCTAAAAGTCTGGTGAAAAATAGGTTATCGAGGTCAGATTGAGCCGTAACAAGGACGGCAAAAAGCAAAGCGTAGTTGGGCGAGTAAATGTGTTG
>NZ_BALG01000364.1 GCF_000315235.1 Paenibacillus popilliae ATCC 14706
CCAACTATAGTAATGATTCCTATTTTAAGGTAATGCAGGAGATAGAACAGAGTGAATATCAGCTTGCAGAACAGTCGAAGGAGCTCGAAGAATTGTAAGCAAAGAAATGAATAGAGGGGAGCTATTGCAAACCGGAGAAGAAATACTTACAATTATACCTGATAATGGTGAAGAACGGCATGCTTGCTGAGGCTCATATTGTAATCGATAGGGAGAAGATACTGGATTATATACTGGAAAAGCTAGATTTACAATAATAAAGATAGCGAGGGATGTCTATGAAAATCCAAAGTTTTTTTCGCAAGCAAGTCGTTGCCTTGTTGATCGCAGTCGTTATGCTGTTGCAAGGAGCTGCAGCTCCGATCCAGGCTAAGGAAGCGCAGAGTCCCGCTAGTTCCCTGTATCATATATGGGCCGAGAAAGCACTCGTGGAAGGACAAAATTATGGACTGTTTCCGTTGACTTGGTATCAGGAGGAGTTCATGCAGCCCATGTCGGCAGACAAACTGCAAATGTTGCTGCAGACGACTTCACAAAAAATCGATGCGCTTGGTCTCGATAAAAAGCAAACCGCAGCCGTGCCGACCGTGCGGGGCGATGTGACCAGAGGAGCGGTGATGCAACAGTTGTATGCGGTGCTGGCACAAT
>NZ_BALG01000363.1 GCF_000315235.1 Paenibacillus popilliae ATCC 14706
TCGTCACTAATGACTTTACTTGGGTCATAATAACCACCCCTATTAGCGAATCCAAAGTAGTCAATAATCAACTCGTTCCCAATTGTTAACTCGTCCCAAATTACATAAACAAACGCTTCTGTTATGTGAGTGGAACTGTCCCAACAGCAAAGACGTGCGATCATTGGCCGAAAAGGCATATCTATTACGCTAACTTTTCCTGCATCTGCCTTGGCTTTCCCTTTGGCATAAAGGCGTACACTTATTTGCCCAGTCTTTTGCACAAGCTGGTCAAATGTATCATTTGCGGATGCCTGCACCCCTTTGGCGTTGATGGCACCCGCGAGTTTGTTTTTTAACTCAACGCCAGATTGCTTTACTTGATCAAGCTCCG
>NZ_BALG01000362.1 GCF_000315235.1 Paenibacillus popilliae ATCC 14706
GTGGTGAGAACTTTCATTCTACACGAATCCGGCCATGGGCCCTTTGTTTTTTATTCCCAGAAGGTGTCGCACTTCATTTTACAATCCGTCTTTTTATAAAACTTGTTGACCATAGCGAACAGCTTGTCTTAGACCCTCGTTATAGTTCCTACCAAAATGCTTTCTTACATCCCAAACATCTTTAGCCATACGTTGCCGTCATTTAATCCAAGTGCATCGTCTGCTCTCATCGATGCTTTGCCTTTTCCTGCAAAGGTTCTAGTCATTGAATGATCATATTTGCTCATTAGAACTGCAGGTCCATCATTTCTACTTATTCCGTTACGTTTATTATAAGCATTTTGTGCAATATGATGACCTACCTCATTCTGACCCTTTGAAGCATTTACTTCTTTAAAACTTCCACCTTTAACATTACCCTGCTTATTCATCATAGTCCTGACTTTTTCATCCAACCTTCTATAAGTGAAGTCCAATTCCTTAGGTCGCTTCAACTTAACAAAAGATTTACCTACATTCCCCGTCCCCCTAGTTACATTCTTAGCGTTTTTCGCAGTGCTTTTCCCGGTGTTTCTCGCAGCATTCTTCCCAGCGTTTCCCAACATTTTAGAAATTAGTTTAATCAATGGGCCGTTATTATGCGTCCATATTTCGGACTCCGTAACGAAGTAATTA
>NZ_BALG01000361.1 GCF_000315235.1 Paenibacillus popilliae ATCC 14706
GATTTTGAGGGGCGGGAGATTCGTCTCGTTACCGATTTAATGCATGTTACTGCCGAACAGTTGGCTCAGATCTATAAAGCGCGCTGGCAGATAGAAGTCTTTTTCCGCTGGATCAAGCAACATGTAAACGTTCCTACGTTGTTCGGTACGACTGAAAATGCCGTATATGGTCAGCTATTTGGAGCCTTGATTACCTATGTTCTTCTCAAATGGCTGTATG
>NZ_BALG01000360.1 GCF_000315235.1 Paenibacillus popilliae ATCC 14706
AGGGAATTTAATTTTTAATCCATTACAACAGTCAATAGATAGTAAACGAATTCTTCGATATAGCCTAAAGGATCAAAAAAAGATCTTTGGGGAAGAACCTTTTGAAGCAGGACAAGCAGCTATGCACCTCGAACGATTCTTTTATGTAAATCAACTAGAACACTCACACGAGAAAACAAAAGTGAATTGGGACGTTGTCACATCGCCTGTGTCTGCTCGTAATCGTTCTCAATCAAGTACATACTC
>NZ_BALG01000359.1 GCF_000315235.1 Paenibacillus popilliae ATCC 14706
CCGTTTTAGCTCTATAATCGGCTACGTTGCCGCCAAATGCCAAAGCCCGCAAAGATTCGTAATATCGCTCACGTAGCGATTCATCCGTTTCTTCGTTCTCTCCGTAAATCAGCACTTCCGTGAGCGTAGCGCTTGCTAAGCCGTCAATGTAGTCAATAGGGAAGAGTATTCCTGCGTACTCATTACCGATGCTGCCTAGCTCTTCGGCAGTCAGTCGAAATGCACCAGCATCTACGCGTTCAGTCGCGACATAGTTTACATCGCCGCCCGAAAATCGAGAGCCGAGCGGTACATCTAACCCTAAACCGTCTGCACCTGTAAATATCCCTTTACGAACGGCTGCTGTTGCTGGCAGGCGGAACACGCTTCGCTCCTTTGCCTTGAGCGTCAAGTCGATGTCAGCCGCTGTATCTGGAAATGCTCTGTCCATCTCGGACTGCAGCAACGAATACATGATGGCAAGTTCTGCTGCAGCCGGC
>NZ_BALG01000358.1 GCF_000315235.1 Paenibacillus popilliae ATCC 14706
TTCTGTAGCTAATAAGTTGCAACTTATTAACATAACAATAAGACGGATTGGACTTAATTTTTTTAACGTCATCTTCCTTTTCATCAGTGATTTCGCCTCCCAAATCTTCATTTTTCCATGAACAACCAATATTTTACACCTAATTAATCCTTTATTGGTTACAAAATACCCCTTAATAACATTTACCTGAATCCGTGAAACGAAGTCTCGAAAAAGTTAGAAAAAATAGACTCCAGTGAAGTAAACTAAAGAAAATACGAATAAATTCTCATTTTTATTATGGACGGAGCGCATTACTGCTTATCAGACCAGCGGGCAAACGATGAAAGCCTTGTGCAAAGAGCACGACCTGACCGTTCATCAATTAAAATATTGGCTCTACAAGGTGCAAAGGCAAGTGCGGACTACCTCAGCGGTCACTACCTTCCGTCCGATCACTATCGCTGGCCAAATCGAAGCAACCGAGTCCCTTCAGATCTAAGTCGGCATTGCCCGGATCGACGTTCGTCCCGATTTTGAACCCAGACTGCTTCATGATGTAGTTGCCGCCCTTACGCCGTTATGCTGAATTTCATCGCTTCACCTGTTTATCTGGCTTGCGGCGCAACAGACATGCGCAAATCCATTGATGGGCTGGCCGCTATGGTACAGGAACAATTTGGGCTCAATCCGTTTTCCTCGGCGCTGTTCGTGTTTTGTACCGCAGGCTCGAGCGCGGCTCGTTTCAGTGGCCCGCTGGCGGCACAGCTCCACTATGTCTGACGCAGCGTGAGCTGCGCTGGCTGCTCGACGGCCTGACGCTTACCCAGCGCTCAGGTCTCGCCGGAAGTGGCGATCTACACATGATCAAGCCGTTTGTGATCGGACGTAAAAACTGCTCTTTGCCCATACTCCGCGCGGAGCCAAGGCGAGCGCAGCGATCTACAGTGTAATCGAGGCGGCCAAGGAAAATGGGCTACACCCGTTTCGGTATCTCACGCACTTGTTCGAGCAATTGCCGCAGCTTGCCAATCTGCAAGGGTCACAGGCGTTAGCGTCCATTATGCCGTGGTCGCCGCAGTTGCCGGACTTCTGCCGTATGAACTAATCTACATCGATCATACACTGGCCCCAATCTGACCGCTAGGTGGGGCCGATTTGACGTTCACGAAACGAGGCGACCTCATGAAAAAGTCTACCCTAAAATGCAATGGCAAGACGGAAATGAGCAAACGAATCCGATTGCAAGCCGTTGAGTCATTGAAGGTGACCTTGCCAGTTTCAGAGTGCCGCGACGTGATGTAACGGCTCAGCCGCTCGCGAACGCCCGTGCAACACGGCTCTGGGGCCGTGTTGCACGGGATAGCGATGGAGCGTAATGGAGCTGAACAAAGTTGGCCTTTTTTGTAGCTGTTATAAGTGGCCTCTTTATTACTACCCTCCGAATTAGATTCTGCTTATCATCAGAAGTAAATAGCTGCTGCTGTAATTCCTCAGGCTGTCAGTTGTGAGCATTTTCTTCGTAAATATCACGAATATCACGGATAACTTCCTTAACAACGGGATCCATTTTACACCTGATTTGTGCCTGTAAAGATTCATTTTGTTCCGATATCAATTTTCGAACCAGCTCAAGCAACTGTTTTGTTAAATTCTCTTCGATATTGTCAATTTGATAGGGACTATAGTTGTAAATCGAATGGTTTTGTACGAAAGCGTCAAGCATGTCATTCGTTATGTTCGGTAACAAGGTATTTGCCATAATATCTTTTATTTTCGTGTGTAACTTTTCTAGCTGCTGCTGCGGAACTACCTGTTTTTTAATCAACTTTTGCAATGATTTTGCCTGTAAATTGAACGAAAACAAGTCTAGCATCATTTCTAATGTAGAGCCTACCTGCTCCGGTTGATCCAAAAAACCTACTATGGATTCTTTCACATGTTCTGTATTTTCAGATACGGAGCGCCAATGGGTAACTTCTATCCATTCGTTATTGTGTCCATCAGTATCTATTACTTTCCCTCCGATAACTTCATCTCCGATTCGAACAATGACAGGAGCAGCATTTATCAATTGTCCTTTCCACTCCATTGGTACATCGTATTGCTGGTCTTGAAACGCGGTTTCCAATTGTTGTTTCACAGATTGTACGTGTTCTGGAGATACGGGAACATGGAGAAATACAATGGGATAACCCTGAACGGTACCAATATGCTCTATAATTCCAATTATCGAGAGTTTTCGTAATTGAAGTGATAATTCTTTTCCAACCACTATATTCGTTTCCTGCGTTGATTCATTTACATCAATGCGTTCATCCGGTTTTATTTCGTTTGTACATACATATTGAACCGGTTTATATATGCCTTGCTCTTCGCCATCCATACGTACAAAAGTATTTAAAGGAAATTCACCTAATTGTTCGCTCGTTGTAGACTTAGGAACACCGATTTGAACAAAAGAATCGGGTTGATCTCCAAGAGATAACACCTTGCCTACTACCGTTTTATTTACTCTAATATTATTACCGGGAACTTCCTCATGCTGCTGCGTCTCACTCCACCGAAATGCAACCTTCTGTCCTACACGATGAACAGCAGGACCAGGAATATTAAAAGGAACTATCTCCACTGTCTCCACAGGTAAAACGGTACCTTCTTCATTTCTATATTTAAAGAAATGATTTTCCATAGTCGAGCTTGTTCGGAATAAATCAGCCTCCTCTAGACCATATATGATAGGCAGTTCACTTGTATCTGCCTCTGTTATACCCGTTATAAAAATTTCACAGTTATTTCCTCTAATAAACATTTCACCAAGAACTGTTTCCCCATCCTTAAGCGGGACGCGAATTAATTTAGCCCAATCATCCTCATCCAATATAAGTGGACTATTTTCAGTCGGAAAATCTAATATTTCTTCTGCTGTTGGAAATTCTAATATTTCTTCTGCTGTTTGAGGTGCTGGGATGTTGTCATCTAACTCTAGCTGTTCCGTTGACGTGCTTGTCCCCGGTTGCGACGGTTGTTCTCTCCCTTCCATCTCTGCGATTTCTTCTTCAGTTAGTATTGGAATGTTGTCATCTAACTCCGGCTGTTCCGTTGACGTGCTTGTCCCTGGTTGCGACGGTTGTTCTCTCCCTTCCATCTCTGCGATTTCTTCTTCAGTTAGTATTGGAATGTTGTCATCTAACTCCGGCTGTTCCGTTGACGTGCTTGTCCCTGGTTGTGGTTCCACTTCACAGCATTCGATTGACCGCTTGGCTCTACCTCCGGGACCGCACGGTCTGCAAACTTGGATCTCCCTTTCTTCGACCGCACCTTCTTCTTTCTCAATTTCCTCTCGGATTTGTTTCACTGCTGTTTCTTCTGCCTCAACCGCGCTGTCCTTTATCGCTTCTAACTTGGTGGCCGTTCTTGATAAAATGCCTGCTTCTCGACTGATTCCTTTGATAACTAAGGTCGTTGCTTCTTCTGGACGAATAGGCACAAAACTTCCAATCGGATCAATGGCTAGCACTGTAAACTGAACGTATTTCAGTGTATCTAAAACCTGTGCTTGCCACCCCGGTCTGTCAAATAAGTTATGCTCGATCATTTCAACCATAGGTAAAAATAGGTGTTGTAAAGCTTGGCGTTGCCCGTTTATGTTTTCTTTGGCTTGCTTGACCTGGATGACGTTCTCCGCTGCTGCCTCTAG
>NZ_BALG01000357.1 GCF_000315235.1 Paenibacillus popilliae ATCC 14706
TATCCGAATCGTTCCGGCATCCGAGTCAACTCGCCAAATTCATATACGAAGGAAATAAAAAAGCGGTGCAAGCCGTGGAGAATAACTTGCAGGCTAGCTTGTTCGGTCCCGGGGAAGCGGAAGCGAATGCGCATATCCGACAGCAAGTGGACAAGCAACGCGTGCTGCGAACGATGGTGTCGTTGGCGCAATTGATGGAGCAAATCGATTCAGAAATAACGATAACGGATTTGGCAGCCCAAGCGCAACTGCTTGCCGCCTTGGAGCAAGCAGCGGGGACAGAGGAAGAGCGAGCCGCATATTGGAGTAATCTAGAGGCAGCAGCGGAGAACGTCATCCAGGTCAAGCAAGCCAAAGAAAACATAAACGGGCAACGCCAAGCTTTACAACACCTATTTTTACCTA
>NZ_BALG01000356.1 GCF_000315235.1 Paenibacillus popilliae ATCC 14706
CCAATCGCAGTATTACTCAGTATGGAGGAAAAGTGCTGCGCTAAACCCCACTTTCATGCTGGGGATGCGGCGGAAAAGCCATGATTGTTTTAATTCTTCTTTTGACTTCACCCGGAGATGACGAAGTACCTATTTCGTCATCTTTGCGAAGAAGCTTTCAATCCCATTGAGCCAGGAGCCATGTTTGGGGGTGAAGACGAACTCAAACCGGTTCGGCCGACTCTCCAGATAAGCATTTGTTTCCTTGGAGATATGAGCGGAATGGTTGTCTTCTATGATTTGAATCCCCAGTTCCGGGCTATAGTGGGCATCAAGCTTCTTCAGAAAGTCAACGAATTCACGACTGCGATGGCGTTCTTCGATCGAACCGATCACTTCGCCGGTGACTAAATCAATGCCTGCCAGCAGGCTCAGTGTTCCATGCCGTTTGTACTCAGAGTCACGACCTATGGTGGAATGTTTCCCGGCGACGGGAGGCAAATCCTCGGCGGTATTGCCGATCGCCTAAATGCCAGGCTTCTCGTCGTAGGACAAATGAACGTCGCAGAGCGGTTTTATTTCTTCGTTCTCCAGAATGTACTCGACTTGCTGATAGACGCAAAGCACTTCCGCCCGTTTTGCATCGAACTCTGGATCGCGGCGTTCCAGATCATAACGATGGATAACACTAACTTTTCTTTTTTCGATTGGAAGGGTATGGCTTCTCTCCGTTCAATAAGGGCTACGAAGATTATACCACAAAAAGCTGGAATATAGTTACATTATTTCGGAACATTATACTAGTAAAGGCCAATGAAGGAACCGCTGGAGTGATGCTAGACTAAATAGTAGACACAGATTACACTGATAAAATGACGAATATCGGAGGACTGTGTCAAAAGATGAGAAAACCTCTTTACGTGAACGTCAAATCGGCCCCACCTAGCGGTCAGATTGGGGCCAGTGTATGATCGATGTAGATTAGTTCAGACGGCAGAAGTCCGGCAACTGC
>NZ_BALG01000355.1 GCF_000315235.1 Paenibacillus popilliae ATCC 14706
TGAATCCGGGGGCATTACGCTAGGGAGCCGCTATACAGGCAACTTCGGAGGCACTTCCAGCGCCACGCCGCTTGTTGCCGGTGTTGCAGCTTTGATGCTAAGCGCGAACCCTGATTTACGTGCCGCTGAGGTCAAGACAATCTTACAGCTAACTGCCGATAAAATACAGGACACGCTGCCTGATCATAACGGCAACAACCGTGGGACCTACGATCAGAAGGGGCACTCTGAATGGTTCGGCTATGGAAAAGTCAATGCGGCTAAAGCGGTGAAGGAGGCCACGAAACGATCGGAGGGCGTCCGGAAGCCGTAATTGATCGTTACAAACAAATAATTCCTGGGAACAAATTATGCGATCGATTATCTGACCCGATACGAATCTGGTGTTTGAGACCAAAGATCTCGTCATCGGTTACGATGAGCCGCTATCCCGTCCGTTGAACCTCCCTATGGAGCGCGGCCAGAAGATTGCGCTTGTCGGTGCGAACGGTAATTGAACTTGTATTCGCTTAAGAAATTGATATGCTCCCATCCGAGGGGAGAAATGTGGTTTAATAATTCTTCCTGAAGCTTTCCTTGCTTTTTGCGGGTCTGCTTGTGATGAATATTATCAAGAACAGCTTGCGCTTTATTCATTGCGTCTTCGTACAGCCGCCACAGTTGGCTACTTCCATCGCCTTCATTAGCGGCTCTGCCGACTTGGTGAACAACCTTTTCGTTGATCGATTTGCCGTATTGAATATTTTTTCTTCTGTCCGTTTACGAGTTTCCCAAACTACTCTTTCAATCGTGGCCGTTGAGGGTAGAATGATTTTACGCTTACGTAAATCTTCGAGTGCGAGCTCAATTGGATGTAAGAGATTTTCATTTATCATTGCATGGCTAAAAAGATGCTTACATCAAGAACGATACTCGCTCAAGGTAAATGTCTGGTAGCCATACTCCTTCCGGATTTCCTCCAGATGCTCGTATTTCGTGGCTTCCCGTTCGCCGAGATCAGGCGGTATATGCAAATATTGCAACCGTTCCTCCGGATTGAAGTGCGACACCTTCTGGAAATAAAAAAACAAAAGGCTCACGTCCGGATTCGTGTAGAATGAAAGTTCTCACACAAGATTTTATGAAGCTGATTTGTCTGATGCTAGCCTGTCTAGGGCTAACTTAAAGGATAGTGATCTAACTCGAGCAATATTAGCAAGAGCAAATTTGCAGGGTGCTGATCTTCGAGGTGCAAATATGGAAGGCGACGATTTTAAATTATTCAGTATTAAAGGTTCTCGAATGGATGCTGAACAATCGGTACTATACGCCCGTTCACATGGAGATAAAATAGGATGATATTACATTATCATCTGCTCGCAGCTAAATCCTATATTAACGGAACGTTCAACTAACGGGTGACGATAGCACAATAAAAGCAGTGGCAGTCTAGGTCTTCTGGTACCTAGTCCGTCACTGCTTTTTTACCGAGTCAGTCCTTTCTCTCTCTCGTATGTAACTCCGCTCTCTTCCATGAACAACGTGCCATTGGCACAAGAGGATTCAGTCTGAATTGGTAAAATTAATAAAGATACTTAACGTATTTAATACAAAATTATTACTTCGAATACAAATTACTTCGTATGTTATTAATTATTACATTACGAAAGTGTAATAATTTTTTTGTTGACGCTCCTTATTTACTCTAGCTATACTAATCACACAGATGGTATATATTAGCATGATACTACAAGTATATGTCTGGAATGTATAGTATATGTTTTTTAAGGTATATTTTCTTGATTCTAATATATTTACCGATCTATATAAAATTGATAGAGGTGATGACTTTGATAAAAAACAAACTAATTGCAACAGGAATGGTTACAGGAACCTTACTATTATCTCCGACTCATATTTTTGCTGACTCTATTTCTAACGTGACTAATATGTCCCAAAATCAAGTTGAAAACTTTGTTATCGGCGTAATAACCGAAGCAAATCCCGATTTTTCGACTGTTGAATATAACGATTCTCAAGGAAATGTTCAGTCGGTAAAAATAGTATTTGAAAATGGACGTAATACAACCTTTATTAAAGGTGACAAAGTGAAAGTTATCAATAAAGATAAGTGGAAATCTTACGCCACTCCAGAGTTTATGTCTAAGCTGACTGACGAAGCAAAGAGTGCAGAAAGTCAAACGGTAGACATAGATTCTCCGAAGGGAAGCACAAAAACCTATGCAGACTTTATTCAAAAGCTAGAAGCTATAGCAAACACTGTCATCGGCGAAATAACCGAGATAGAGCCCGGAT
>NZ_BALG01000354.1 GCF_000315235.1 Paenibacillus popilliae ATCC 14706
CTGTACACCGCATCGTTTCGCTGCTCGCATTGGGGGTTCCTCTACTTTCAAACGATATTTTCTATTATTTTACCATACTTCGTCTCTTTGTTCGGTTAGGGTCAGACTTTTTCACCAGACTTCTAGAGTGAGCTACCGTTTAGAAATAAAGATGAAAGCGATATTCGATATGAATACCGTAAAATCACGGCGCTCCTTCGAGCAGATGAGCTCATACACCACAAACGAGTTCAACGAATGATGCAACGTGAGGGATTGCAGTGCCGCGTGAGGACGAAAAAACGAAAGTTCACCGGACAACCTGCCCATTCAGCAGAAAATCTACTGAAGCGTCAATTCCATGCAGAAGCGCCTCTGCAAAAGCGGGTCACGGACATTACCTATTGGCGTTCATAGGTTGTTCATAGTTTTTTGCTACACTAATACGGCAGTAAGACTTGCAGCAAGAACGGAATGCGGCAGAAGCTAGCCGCACGCATGAGAAGCGAGATAGGAGAGGGGAATTATGCGATCCAAATGGAAGCTGCTGCTGACAGCCGTCGTTGTCATCACGCTATGTGTGGCAGGATATTATTGGTGGTACAAGCAGCCGAAGACAGAACAAGCCGCTACTCTACCTTCAACGGCGAGAGTGGTGAAGGGAGATCTGGAGGTGACCGTTAGCGGCTCGGGCACGGTATCGCCTCGCAATTCTGAAGAGGTGAGGTCGGGAGAAACGGGCAAGATAGATACCCTATTTTACGCTGTCGGCGACCGTGTCGAAAAAGGAGCGGTGCTTGCCACGTTCGAAAAAGAAGATCTGACGAGTGAGATCGAGAAGCAGGAGATTCAGCTGCAGAAAAAAGAGCTGGACTTCGAAAATTTAAAAACGAAGTATAAAGAAGCGGATGAAACGGCCAGATCATCCATCGCAGTCGAAATTGAGAACATGAAACTGGATCTCGCCTTGGCGGAGAAGGAATTGGAGGAGAAGCGGGCTGAGCAGGCAAAAGAAAATGATATCAAAGCTCCGATTAGCGGCACCTTGACAGCGCTGAACATAAGCGAAGGCTCGCAGTTGAACCAAAGCGGCTCGATCGGTACGATCGTGGATTATACGCAACTGCAAGCTGTAATTCAAGTCGATGAAATGGATATACCGAGCATCAAGCTGAAGCAGAAGGCGGCGTTGACGTTCGATGCGCTGGCGGACACGCCCATCGAGGGCACGGTAAGCGCGATTGCCGATGAAGGCACGTCTTCAGGCGGGGTATCTGTATTCGATGTCACGATTCAATTTTCGTCAAGCCAAGGAGTCAAAAGCGGAATGTCGGTCCAGGCCCAGATCGACGTGAACAGCAAATCGGATGTGCTGCTGGTACCGATCGAGGCGGTAACCCAGCGCAACGGGAAGTCGTACGTCACAGTCTGGTCGGATCAAGCCGACGCTGCAGGTGAGAAAGCGCCGCAGCAGAACCAGGCGGAACGACAGGAAGCTTCGGGAACCGGGCGGAATCAAGCCGACGGAACGGATAGCGCCAATGGAGCGGCACGTTCTACCGGCAATGCGGCAGCTGGGGCCGACCGGGGTCAGGCTGGCGTTTTGGGTGCAGGCGCCGGTAAAGTAACCGAGGTAGAGACGGGGATCAATAACGAGTCCTATTTTGAAATCGTCAGCGGGCTGAAGGAAGGAGATAGGGTCGTATTGCCTACCGTGCGCGCATCCACGAACAGCAGTCAGCAATCCCCGTTCGGTGGAATGGGCGGCCCTAATGGTAATGTCGTAAGAATCGAAAACCCGGGCGGCAACGGCGGATTCACTGGCGGGGGCACCCGCATGCCTGCAGGGGGCAACCGATGAGTAGGCAGGCGGTCATACATATCGAGAACATGTCCAAGGTCTACCGGATGGGCGGCGAAGAAATGCTGTCTCTGAACGAGGTGAACCTGACCGTCTATGAAGGCGAAATGTTGGCCATTATCGGACCGTCTGGATCCGGCAAATCGACGCTCATGAACATGATGGGTTGCCTGGATACGCCAACGAGTGGAACGTACAGGCTGGACGGTCAAGAGGTAAGCAAGTTATCCGGCAATCAACTGGCGGATATTCGCAACCAGAAGATCGGATTTATTTTTCAGAGCTTTTACTTGCTGCCTGCGCTTACCGCGATGGAAAATGTAGAGCTTCCGCTCATCTACCGCGGCATGCCAGCCAAAAAAAGGCATGAGCTGGCAATACAGGCACTGGCGCAGGTCGGGCTGGAGAGCAAGCTGAATTATTTGCCGCGGCAGCTGTCCGGCGGCCAACAGCAGCGGGTAGCGATCGCGAGAGCGTTGGTCGGAGAGCCGCCAGTCATCCTTGCGGACGAGCCGACCGGGGCATTGGATACGAAGACAGGACTTGAGGTGCTCGCCATTATGAAGGACTTGAACCGCGCAGGGAATACTATCGTGCTGATTACCCACGATCCGGACGTGGCCGAGGAAGCGGGAAGCGTCGTCCGCATTCAGGATGGACGCATTCAAGTCGTAAGGAGGTTCACCCCGTGACATGGATGCAAGCATGGAAGATGGCCTGGCGCAGCATATTGGCGAATAAGCTGCGCACGTTGCTGACGATGCTTGGCATCGTTATCGGCGTGGCCTCCGTCATTACCTTGGTATCGGTGGGCGAAGGCTCGACTCAGCAAGTGCAATCACAGGTGGCGAGTCTCGGGTCCAATCTGATTTCGGTCACGATAACGGGAAGGGGTGCGGTATCGTCACTCACGCTGGAGGAGGCATTGGCTTTCGAGGACATCGACGGTGTTGAGGCGGTCTCTCCACTCATCAATGGCAGCGTCCAGGCGAAGGCGGGCGCGAACAACACGAATTTGCAAGTGGAGGGCATTACGCCGGAATATGAAGCAGTCCGCGACTTTCACGTAGAGAGCGGGCGCTTCATCCTCCCGATCGATGTCGAGCTCTATCAGCGCGTGGCCATCATCGGAGAGGGCGCGGCGGAGACGTTATTCCCCCAAGGGGACCCGCTCGGGCAGCAGCTGTCGCTGAACGGAATCTCTTTTCGAATCGTTGGCGTCATGGAATCGAAGGGGAGCTCGCTAGGCGGGAGCAATGATAATAAGATCTGGGTTCCGCTAACGAGAGGCGAGCGCTTACTACAGTCGAAAGGGATTCGATCGGTCTATATCAAGTTCGCGGACACGGGACAGGCCGATTCGATTATGGCGGAGCTAGAGTCCCGGTTGTCTAAAAAATTCCGCGGGTCTGACGACAGCTACAACGTGTTCAATCAGGCGGATATGATCGAAGCGCTCGGAAGCATTACGCAGACAATGACGCTGCTGCTGGCAGGAATTGCCTCGATCTCTCTGCTCGTCGGCGGCATCGGCATCATGAATATTATGCTCGTGTCGGTGTCGGAGCGGACGCGCGAAATCGGTATCCGGAAGTCTCTCGGCGCGAAGAAGCGCGATATATTGCAGCAGTTCCTGCTGGAAGCCGTTACGATCAGCAGCATCAGCGGCGTTCTTGGCATCGCGATTGGACTGGGCGGGGCGTATGCGGGCAGCAGAGCGATGGGCATTCCGTTCGCGGTCGCGCCTGACATGATGTGGCTGTCGTTCGGTTTCTCCGCGGCGATCGGGATTGTGTTCGGCCTGTTCCCGGCGAACAAAGCTGCGAATTTGAAACCAGTCGACGCTTTGCGTTACGATTAACAGGAGAAAGGACGTTCAGGCGCGGGTGAAGTCAGAGGAGGAATCGCAGTGCAGAAGTCACCGCATATTTTAATCGTTGAGGATGATGCGTATATTTCGGAGTTAATTGCCCTGTATTTGGACAAGCACGGATATACGTACTCGATAGCGGAGGATGGAGCGGCGGCTCTGGAGCTGCTGGATGTGATGCCCCCTGATCTCGTGCTGCTCGATATTATGCTTCCGGAGCTCGATGGCTGGCATGTATGTAAAGAAATCCGCGCAGAAGGGGATATCCCGATCATCATGGTCACCGGGAACGGGGAGAGCGATGACTTGCTGAAGGGATTTTCCAGTGGAGCGGACGACTATATCGTGAAGCCCTTCGATCCGAAGGAGCTTATCGCACGTGTACAAGCGGTATTGAGGCGTACCCATCCGACCTTGTTCAAGGCCTCGATACAGTATCCGGAGCTTTGCATCACGCCCCAGGATCAGAAGGTGTCCGTCCGCGAACAGGAAGTGGCGCTGGCCCCGAAGGAGCTGGAGCTCGTTCAAGTATTGGCGGGGCATCCGAACAAGGTGTTCACGCGCGAACAGCTGTTGCAACAGGTCTGGGGCGCCGATTATGAAGGGGACGTCCGCACGGTGGACGTGCATATCAAGCGGCTAAGGGAGAAGCTGGGCGAATCTGCCTATTGGAGCATCGTGACGGTCTGGGGCATCGGCTACAAATTCGAGGTAACGTCATGAGACGGAGCGGATGGCCGCGTGTGCATGGCTTGTTCCTCAAAATCTTCGTGCTGCTCCTCGTCATGTTAGTGGTCTCCTACGGCTTGTTTGGCTTCATCACCGGATTGTTCTACAAGGGCGATCTGATGAAAAGACAGCGTATGGATGACCGTATGCAGCTGGACCGAATCGGACACTTCCTGACCGAGGCGAAGCAGAACGGTTGGAATGACGAGATGGTGATGGCGGGACTCGAGCTGACTGTGCCGAGACATGTCCGAGCCTTGTACATTATTCATCAGGCGACCGGTAACGTCCGCTACAAGTTGGAAGATGAGGAAGGGCCCTATCGCCTGGATAAAGCCCGTATTCAAGAGGTTCTTGCCGGCATAGAGGACGGCCGTTTTTTCAGCGAGGAGACATCCATCCAGGGCAAGACCGTGCTCGTCGGACAGATGCTGCGCGTGGCTGGCGAAGGGGAGTTCATTTTGCTTACGGCCTCCAACCTGTTCGCGCGGGACGTCCGCATCTGGAACGAGCTGCTCTGGATCGGGATCGGCATCGTCGTGTCATGCGGGGCATTCTTCGCGTTCTTGCTCTCGAACCATCTGTCCCGAAGGGTAAAAAAGCTGGAAGCGGCATCGCGCTCCATTGCCACTGGGCAGTTCCAAATCGAGATCCCGGTTCATTCCCGGGATGAGCTCGGGCGGTTGGCGCGGGCGCTTGAACAGATGGCGCACGACCTGGGGAGCTTGGATCGGATGCGCAAAGAATTCGTCGCGAATGTGTCCCATGATATGAGATCGCCGTTAACGTCTATGAACGGGTACTTGGAAGCGGTCTTGGACGGTATGATTCCGCCCGAGCGAATGGCAAAGTATATCCGGATCGTGCAGGAACAGAACAAGCGGCTCATTCGCCTTGTGAATGATCTGCTGGATATCGCCAAAATTGAAGCGGGGCAGTTCCAGATCGTTCCGATTACGTTCAATGTGACAGAGAAGGTTCGCCAAGTGCTGGCCCGAATGGATCCGCAGCTATGCAAGCATGAAGTGGTGTTCGACCAAGTGGATGCCGATCATGATCTGTGGGTGCATGCCGACCCTGACCGGATTGAGCAGGTCGTAGTGAATCTGGTGCAAAATGCAATTGAGTATTCCCGGCCGGGAAGCCGGATTACGGTGAAGATTTCCAAGGCGAACGCCAAGCATGTGGCTGTCGCAATTTCCGACCAGGGCATCGGCATGGAATCGGAAGACATCGCGCGCATCTGGGAGCGCTTTTACAAGACGGATAAGGCAAGGACAAGGAAAAACGGTACCGGTATCGGCTTGTCCATCGTCAAGGCTATCCTCGATCAGCATCAGGCACTGATCGAGGTGTACAGCGTCCCGCAGCAAGGAACGACCTTCCTGTTCACGCTTCCGCTGACGGAGGAGTTAACTGAGGCAATTACGAATAACTGATATCGGGAGTTCACGCGGGTTCGGGCGTGAACTCCTGCCTTTTCCACTGGAGTAGAATCCAAATTGTACGATTGGACAGGGGAAAGTGTCGTTCCGGTAAAAGTTGTCCAACTAATACATTATACCAGGATCCAAGGAAATATATCGAGGGAAAGGTGAATGGATTGAAGGTTATGACAATTATTGGAACAAGGCCGGAAATCATCCGTCTAAGCCTAATTATGCAAAAGCTAGACCAACTGGCGGAAAAACATATTCTGGTGCACACTGGACAAAACTTCTTGGATCGGCTTAGCGGCGTCTTTTTCCGGAAAATGGGTCTGCGTACCCCGGATTATGTGATGAATCATAAGGGGTATACGTTGGGCTCCCAACTGTCGACGATGTTTGGCGAGGTGGAACGGATCTTGCAGCAGGAGAAGCCGGATAAAGTGCTGCTGTTAGGGGATACGAACAGCGCCCTATGTTCTATCGTGGCCGAACGGATGGGCATTCCTGTCATTCATATGGAAGCTGGCAATCGGTGCTTCGATCTCGAGGTGCCTGAGGAGAAAAACCGGCGTGTAATCGATGCGGTGTCGAGCATCAATATGCCGTACACGATGCAGAGCAAACAAAACTTGCTTCGCGAAGGGGTTCCTAGCAATCGGATCGTGGTTATAGGCAACCCGATATACGAGGTGCTATCCGCTTACAGTGAGCAGATCACAGCGAGCGGGGTATCGGAAAGGTTAGGCCTGAAGCCGAAAAGCTACTTTCTCGTAACGACGCATCGCTCCGAAAATGTCGATCATCCGCTGCGTCTGAAGGAAATTTTGAATGGCCTGAACATTGCAGCCGAAGCCTTTGGTTACCGCATCATTTGCAGTATCCATCCCCGAACGAAATCGCACATCGACAAAATGTCTTTCTTAACCATGCATCCCCTCGTTGAATTTTATGAACCATTTGATTTTTTTGATTTTGTCCAACTAGAAAAAAATTCCTTTCTTGCCTTAACGGATAGCGGGACGGTACAGGAGGAGTGCTGCATCTTGCATGTTCCAACGGTGACCGTTCGCAACAGCACGGAACGGCCGGAGACGGTCGATTGCGGAAGTAACGTGGTGTCGGGGCTTAACGCCGGTCGAATCGTTGAAGCGGTTAAAGTAATGGCACACATGCCGACGAATTGGGAATGTCCCCATGGGTATTTGGTTGCAGACGTCTCGTCTAGAGTCGTGAAATTTGTGTTGGGAGGGAGATGAAACATGTTTACAACCAGTACCATCTTGGTGACGGGGGGCACGGGCTCTTGGGGATACGGGTTGATCACACAGCTGCTGCTGCAAGACCCTAAGGAGATTATCGTATTCTCCCGTAGCGAATTGAGCCAGGTGGCGATGAAACGCGCATTCGAAGATCCCCGCTTAACCTTTTGTATCGGTGACGTGCGAGACAAGGAAGCGCTCATGAGAGCATGCCGGGGGGTCGAATATTTGTTTCATCTTGCGGCATTGAAGCATGTTCCGGTCTGTGAGGCTCAACCGGATGAGGCGCTCAAGACCAATGTCATCGGCACGCAAAATGTTATTGAAGCCGCAATCGAGAACGGAGTGAAGAAGGTCGTCAATATTTCGACCGACAAAGCGGCGAACCCCTCTAACTTTTACGGTATGACCAAAGCGATCGGAGAGAAACTGATTGTTTACGCCAACCTGCTCAGTACCCAAACGTCATTCGTCTGTATAAGAGGCGGCAACGTGCTAGGCACAAACGGCAGTGTCATTCATCTATTTATGCAACAGATTCGGGAGAAGAGACAAATCGGCATCACGCATAGGGAGATGACCCGCTTTTTCATGACGCTACAGGAAGCGATTCTCCTCTTGCTGCGGGCCACAAGGGAAGGAAAAGGCGGCGAAATATTCGTCATGAAAATCCCCTCTTGTAAAATACTAGATTTAGCAGAAGTTCTTATCGAATCGATGGATATTATGGATGGGGAAATTGTGGAGCTTGGCGTGCGCCCGGGTGAAAAAATACACGAAATTTTATGCTCTGATTTTGAAGCGCAAAACACGATCGAGTACGATGAAGACTATTTGGTCACGCTACCAACATTCGAAGTCTCGGGGCTAACGGATTTGTATGCCGATTATCCTCGTGTTAGAATCAACGATTACTCCTCGGCGAATTCACTAATGAATAAGGAACAGATTCTCAGTCTACTCAGAAAAGGCGGTTTTCTTCCATGAGAGTGCTGGTTATCGGTGGAAATGGAATGGCCGGTCATATGCTGTTGAACTATTTATCCGCATGCACATCTTATGACCTGTTTTATACGACGAGGGAGTGGAAAAAAAGGAAGGGGCGAGATGGGGATAAGCAGCCGGAAATCCAGCGGCACTGTGGAGTAGGTCTTTACATGGAGGCGCTTGATGCCATATTGGTCGAGAAGCTGTTGGAATCCGTCCGGCCCGATCTGATCGTCAATTGTGTCGGGCTATTAAATGATGTTGCTGGACAAAGTGAATTGGAAGCCTACCGCATCAACGGTCTACTTCCGCACCAGTTGGCGGAATGGGCAAAACGTGAAGGGGGGAGGCTCATTCACATCAGTACGGACTGCGTGTTTTCTGGAACAAAGGGAAATTATGAGGAACTTTGCGTACCGGATGGGACATCTGTTTATTCAAGAACCAAGGCGCTTGGCGAGGTGCAAATGAAGCCGCATCTTACGATACGAACTTCGATTATCGGGCCGGAAATCCGGGCGAGTGGCATCGGATTGTTCCAATGGTTCATGAATCAGAAAGGCTTGGTCAAAGGATACGTCAATGTGCTATGGAACGGTGTGACAACATTGGAACTTTCCAAATTCATCCATCATGCAATGGAAAAGGAATCCCAATTAAGCGGTCTTGTGCATCTGACTGCAGCGGAGGTGATCAGCAAGTACGAACTGCTGCAGCTCATCCAGTGCATCTTCGAGAAATGGGACGTCACGATTCTGCCGGATGAAGCGGTTGTGCATAATCGTACGCTGAACAGCACGCGCAGCGACCTGTGCTATAAAGCTCGAGGCTATTCCAAAATGCTCGAGGAACTGAGTGATTGGATGGGAACCAAGCCATGACGCCCATGAGGCGCAGCAAAATTGTCATTACCGGTGCAAGCGGCTTTATAGGCCGACATGCGTGCGCGCATTTTGCCGGAGAAGGCTATGAGGTCGTCGCTGTCGTACGTCGTCAGGGCACTTTTACGTGTGATTCAAAGGCAGACGTTGTGGATAGAGTACGTGAGGCGGTCTGCGATATCACGCAGCCCGAACAGGTGGAACAGATGCTGGCAGCTGAGCGTCCTCAGATGTTACTTCATCTTGCCGGACTGAACGCCGTAGCCGACTCGTGGCGGGAACCGATAATGTACATGAACGTTAATGTAATGTCTACGATGCACCTGCTGGATTCGCTGTGCAGGTTGACGTTGAAGGACTGCCGGATTCTGATCGTCGGCTCGATGCTCAGCTTCCGCCTGAGGGATGACAATCCGCCACACTCCCAGCACCCGTACAGCTTAAGCAAAACAATGCAGTTGCTTGCGGCTCGCGCTTGGGGATCCATGTTCCGGTTGCCTGTGATGGTTGCTCAGCCGTCCAACATGATTGGCCCGGGACGATCGCAGGGGATTTGCAGCTTGATCGCCGCCTATACCGCTAGGATAGAACGGGGTATTGACCAGCCTCCGTTTCGGCTGTCGTCGATAACCGAGGCTCGCGACTTTGTCGATGTCCGTGACGCAGTCCGCGCCTTCGGGTACATTCTGCGTTTGGGCACACCAGGGGGCGTTTATCCCATTGGAACGGGTCACATGCGTACACTGGGGGAGGTGGCAGTCAGCTTCGAAGCGCATTCCACCGCACCGATCACCTGGCGCATAGGAACGAACCCCAATGCCGAGCCCATGTCGTTCCTAGTTCAGGCTGAGTCCGGGGGTCCGGTGGATCAAATTGCGCTTCTGCAATCCGATCCGCCGCCCTCTTCTCCGATTAACCTGGATCCAATTCATTCCCTTGGCTGGCAACCGTTGAATCCATTCGAGCGAACTTTGGAGGAAGTTCTTCATTTTTTTCGCAATGAAGCGAGCCAGGGACAGTAAGAGAGGAGAAAATATCAAATATGCAGCCGAAAGTGACGATCATCATTCCTTTTTACAATGATCCCTATGTCGAACAGGCAATTACCAGCGCATTGAATCAGACGTTCCCCAACATCGAAATCATCGTGGTAGATGACGGCTCCACCCGGCATACAGACAAAATTCAATCGTACACAAACCGGATCCTCTATTTAGGCAAAGCCAACGGAGGCACGGCCACCGCACTGAATTGCGGAATCCGCGCGGCTTCGGGCGAGTATATCGCTTGGCTCAGCTCCGACGATATATTTTACCCGCATAAGCTTGCGATCCAAATCCCGTATATGTTAGAACGCAGAGCCTCGATCTGCTATACGTCATTTGATTACATTAATGATCATGGTCAAGTTATTGAGCATAATGTGGGCCCCCACATTCCGAATATGAAATCCTTTTACCAGTCGATGTTGGCCGGTAATCCGATCAATGGATGTACGGTTGTAGCCAGAAAAGATCTGCTGCTTCAAACGGGCCTCTTCAATGAAGCATTGCCATTCGCCCATGATTACGATTTATGGCTTCGTCTGATTACGTCAAGAATCGACTTTCATTATTTGAATCAACCTCTTATTCAATATCGTCGGCACGAACAGATGGGAACCGTGAAGCACCGTACTGTGATAGAACAGGAGACTCGGATTATCCAGTCGCGCTATGCTCATTTGCTTCGAGTCCTTTATCAGGAGTTAGGAGGCGAGAATGAGCTTTGAACGGGCTTGATCCAGTGCCCGCAAGACTGATTACGACTGTCTCATTTCTATGCCAAGAGGCACTTCCTTAGGCCGGATGAAGCCGGGAAGCGCCTCTTCGGTCATGCCCGATTTCGTGATTACCCGAAGACCTGGAACCGGATGTTATGGGTTCTGGTTTCTACTTTAATATATCCCCAACGAATGCATCATTTCCATAAATTGTCCACAATACATTTCTGGTGAGAAGTTCACTTTGATGTGTCGCTCCCCGGCATCCCTGATTTTTCCCCTCAATATGTGATTGTTCATGATTTCCATTGCATTTTTCACAGCGATATCGATATCGTTATGCGGAATAAATTTTCCCGTCTGGTCTTGGATGATAAAATTTCGCACTCCATCGGAATCGGTAGATAGAACAGGGCAGCGGCAGAGCAATGCCTCAGCGACAGCGTAGCCAAAACCCTCCAGGATGGAGGTGGATGCGAGAAATCCGCCTGAATCACCGATCATGGAATAATAATCCGCCATTTTCTGATGGGGAACGTTGGAGACACGGTGCAGATGAGACTCTATTTCCAGCAAGGCAATCATAGTTTGAAAGGCAGCTTGTTCCTCTGGCTGGCTCAGTGTCGCGTCCTCGAACATCCACATTTGCAGGTTGGGCACAATTTTACGCAGTTCGTGGCCTATTTGCAGAAAAAAGCGCCAATTTTTGTTCATTTCGAGTCGACCCACCCAACCTATCATCGGATAAGGATGGACGGGCAGTGCTCGATATCCAAAGCGCCCGGTATCTACTAAATTAGGAAAACAAAATTGGCCGATATCAGAAAACATGCCTTGAAATAGCTCGATCAAGTGGGAGGTTCTGGAATAAACGATGGCATTGCAGTAACTGCGGATGTATGGCATTGCCTCCTTTAACGTTTGGATAGCTTGATGTCTTTGACCCAGTCCCTGGACTTCAAACAGAACCGGTCCTTGGAAACCTAGCCTGCGTATTCTTTCCAATGCCATGTAGTTGTGGGAAACAATAACCGCATCGAATCGTTCGGATAGGAGCAATTGTTGAATTTCGCTGTCGTTATCTGATACATAAGTAGGAATACCGGTTCTATTTTGCAAGCCGGAGCCGTGCCTAAGATAATGAAGATGGCAAGCAACGCCGCAGGTGGCCAGGGCCTCTGCCCGCAACCGATTTAACGTTTCCATACCTCCGCTCGGGATGTAGTATGAAATCAAAATTTTCATGATGCACCTCCGATGTATCCGTCGTCTTATATCGTATGAACAACGGTTTACAGAAGCATGGATGAGCGTACCGATAATTGAAGGAAAATAATGCCGGTGCATACTAACAATCATCCAATTTATCGCGCTGAATGCTGCATACGATAAAGTAGATTTAGGACAAGGAGGTGATTGCGATGGGAAGATTTCTTGATTTGAGAATTTCCGAGAACTCCAGTTTGTTCGGATTTCCCGACATAGCGGTATCAACCACGCCCGAATTGATAGGCGTTATCGGCCTGCAGACACAAAACGTGGCCGGTACCGGAACCAATGGCTTGATCGTCCACCTGTCGGGTACCGTCGGCGTAACGGCTGATGCGGTAGGCACGGTCGTTCTTAACGTGCAGCGGGGAGCTACTACTGTATTTGGCGGCGGCGACATCATCTATACGGCCGTTGCAGGAGTGGTAACTACCCTTACCGGGGCTGATGTAATTAGCTTTACGGCTTCGGATATCAACGCTCCTGCAGCTGCTCAGACGGAATATACGCTCTTTATAAGCGTCCCTACAACTGAGGCTATTGTGACTCGGGTTGGCCCCGAAAACTTTGTCGGTATTGCTCAGGATGGTTTGGCTTCGACTCCGTAATGTTTCAGATGGTAAGATACCGTCTTTTGGCGGTATCTTTTTTTGACCGAAAAATGATCTTTTTGTCCAAACGTCATCATCTTGAATTTCATAAGCTATTGAGAAAGATATCGAGGTGAGATCGATGATAAGGATTAGCTTGTGCATGATTGTCAAAAACGAAGAACATACGATTGCTGCATGCCTTGACTCTATCCGGGAGATTCCCGATGAAATTGTCATTGTGGACACAGGGTCATCAGACCGAACCAAGGAATTGGCAAGCCGCTATACAGACCGCATCTATGATTTTGAATGGATTGACAATTTTGCGGCGGCACGGAATTACGCGTTTAGCCTGGCAACGATGGAGTACATCTTATGGCTCGATGCGGATGATCAGTTGTTCGATAAAGACAAGCAAAAGCTGCTCGAATTAAAAAAATCGCTAGATCCCGCAGTGGATTCCGTTGCGATGGAATACCATCTCGCTTTTGATCATCAGGGGAATCCGGCCAAAAGCTGTCGCAGAAATCGGCTCGTCAAGCGGATCAACAACTATAAGTGGATGGGAGCAGTTCATGAATTTTTGTTTCTGGGGGAAAAAGCTAACATCCTCTATAGCGATATCGCCGTATCCCATGTGAAAGTAGCTCCTATAATGCAGTGCAAGATGCAGCGCAACTTACACATTTATGAGAAGCTGATCGCCATAGGAGAGCAGCTCTCGCCCAGGGACAAGTTTCTTTATGCCGATGAACTGATGTTTAACGGTTTTTATGATCGAGCAATCGAACAATATATTCAATGTTTGGACGAAGCAGCGGCCGGAGTGCAATATTATATCGAAGCATGCAGTAAACTAGCCAGCTATTATCATCAAAAAGGAGACCGAAAAAAAGAACTTCACTATTTATTCAAATCATTTGAATATGATCTGCCGCAAGCGGAACATTGCTGTCTTACCGGCAATTATTTTTTCTCGCACCAAAGGTGGAATATCGCTATTTTTTGGTACAGTCTGGCATTGCAGTTGGAAAGACCTAAGGATGCTTGGGGCTTGATTAACCTGTACTATTATACGTGGTACCCCCACCTGCAGTTAGCGATTTGTTACGGCAAACTGGGAATGTTGGAGCACGCTTATCATCATAACGAGATTGCGCATTCTTATCTACCCGACGACTCGGCCGTATTAAACAATAAACAAATCTTGGAGAAGCATCTTCATCCACAAGGAGAAGGGAAGCAAGGATGAAAACAAGCATCGTAATCCTTACCTGCAATAAGCTGGAATATACTACGCTGTGTCTGGGAAGTATACGCCGCCATACTCGCAAGGACAGCTATGAGTTGATTATCGTCGATAATGGTTCTACAGATGGTACAGTCGAATGGCTGCGTGAGCAGCCTGATATTCACCTTGTGACTAACGATGAGAACACCGGCTTCCCTGCAGGTTGCAACCAAGGCATGGCGGAAGCGATGGGGGACTATATTTTACTACTGAATAACGATACAGTCGTAACCTCAGGATGGCTTGATCAACTGCGCCGATGCTTGTGCAGCGATGAACGTATCGGAGCCGTTGGTCCCGTAACCAATAATGCCTCGTATTATACAGCGATCCCAACGTCCTATCAAAGCATTGAAGAAATGGATATATTCGCCAAAGAATACAACCAATCAGATCCTGCGAAATGGGAGGAAAGGATTAAGCTTCTCGGTTTTTGCCTGCTGCTGAAACGCGAAGTATTTGAAAACATTGGGTGGCTCGATGAACGTTTTTCTCCCGGCAACTTTGAAGATGATGATTATTGTGTACGGATCCGATCGGCCGGATATCGGTTGATGCTGTGCAAAGACACGTTTATCCATCATTTCGGCAGCGCTTCGTTTAACGAAAATCCGTCGGCTTTTTCGAATCTAATGGCGGAAAACGAAAAAAAATTCACCCACAAATGGGGTTTCAATCCTTCCTATTCCAGTTATATCCGGACGGATATTCTCTCGTTCATTGATCGGCCGAAGGATATGCCGTTTCGCATTCTCGAAGTAGGCTGCGGCTGCGGAGCCAGCTTGCTGAAGCTGAAAAACGAATATCCTCTGGTAGAACTGTACGGCATTGAACTCAATGAATCTGCCGCCTGTATGGCCGCTTTAATTGCAAACGTGGAAAGCGGAAATATCGAAACGATAGAGTTAACCTATCCGGAACAATTTTTCGATTATATTATTTTGGGAGATGTGCTGGAGCATCTGTACGATCCTTGGAAGGTGTTAACTGACATATCCCGCTGCTTGAAGGAGGAAGGGAATGTGCTAGCCAGCATTCCAAACGTAATGCATTTCAGTCTAATCCGGAATTTGTTGAACGGATATTGGACGTATAGGGATAGCGGGCTGCTTGATCGAACACATGTAAGATTTTTTACGTTTTATGAGATTTGTAAACTGTTTAAGGAAGCAGGGTTCGAAAGTGTAGCGTGCAAGTTGGTTGTCCTCACAAATACGAAGGAGGATGAAGCATTCATAAAGGAGCTGTGCCAGTGGAGTCATGAAAATATGCGCGATCAATATAGAGCGTATCAATATTTGATCCGAGCCGCAAGAAAGTAAAAACCTGTCAGAGCGCTTGCTTGAATCAGGAAGCGCTCTGTCGGCGGGTTGGCGATCATGCAGGATGTGTAGCCGCAGGAACAGCGAAGAGCGCATCCCCTGTGGAATGCGCTTGAATCGGAACACGGCCTCTGAATTATATCAGTCGCAGCAGCGCAATGACGAGTACGCCGGCGACCAGCGCCCAGAGCGGGCTTTTGCTAAGCCAGGCAGTCAGGCTAGTAACGACGACTGCCACATAATACATCCATTCGATCCGGCCGTCGACGGTCGGATGGTAGAAGATGGATGGAGCGACCAGCGCGGCGAATACGCCAAGCGGTACATAACGGAAACCGCGTTCGATTCCCGGCGACATCTTGATATACCGGGCGAGCGCCATGCTCGGATAACGGGTCAGGTAGGTCGCGGCGGCGGCAACACAGATGACGATAAGAATCGGCAACGAGATCATTTGGCATACACTCCTACGGCAAATGCGGCTGCTGCACCGGCGAACACCGATCCGGACGTGCCGAACCAAGGATAGACAAGTACGGAGGCGGCAATCGCGAGTCCGGCCGCCGCAGCGTGGCTGCACCGCTTGAGCATGACGATAAGCAAACCAAGGAAGGCCGCCGTGAAGGCGAAGTCCAGGCCGAACCTGGCAGGATCCTGGATGAACTCGCCGATCTGGTGACCGACAGCCGTACTCAGAAGCCATGATAGGAATACGGTGCAGCCAGCGCCTGCGACGTAGCCAACACTGAGTTTGCCGTGCTGCGCCTCCATCATGGACACGCTGTAGCTCTCATCCGTAATGACGTGGCACAGCCAGAGCGGCTGTGCCCGGCGGCATGTTTCAAGTTCGCGGCCCACGGACAAGCTATAGATAATATAACGAGCGTTGATAAGAAAAGTGCTAAGCGCGATCGTCCACAGGGTCGCATCCTGCTGGATTAAGGACAAGATCGTGAATTGCCCCGCGCCAGACAAGACAAAAAAGGACATTGCAAATGTCTCCAACCATGTGAAATGATTGGTGTTGTTGGCCAGCGCGCCAAACGCGAGTCCATACGTGAACGCGCTCACCGCCAGCGGAAATACATCGAAAACGGCTTTCGCAAACCCTTTTCGTATCGGTATTTCCTTTGGTATTCTAGATGATACATAGCCCGCCATTCCAGTTTTCTCCCCTAATATGTTATCGTAATTCCCGAGATATAATATAACATACCGGCAGGAGGAATCAACTACTTTTCTGCCTAATTTATGTCATGATATTGTTAAAGTATGTGAATTTTGATCATCTATGCGCCTTGGGAGGACGTTATGGAAAAAGAGTTAATCTCAGACCGGATCGGCAAGCGTCTACGGAACTACCGGCAGCAGATGAACCTAACGCTGGATGATCTGGCGGAGCTTACGGGGGTAAGCAAACCGATGCTTGGCCAGATTGAGCGGGGTAGCTCGAACCCGACGGTAGCTACGCTGTGGAAAATCGCTTCCGGATTGCAGGTGCCGCTGACGGCGTTCATATTCGAGAATCCGTCCCTGAAGGTGCTGCGGGTGGAGGAGCAGCACCAGTTCAGAGAAGACAACAAGCGGTTCGAGGCGTATAATACGTATGCAGCGCCTGGGGTCTCGCTGGAGACGTTCCGGGCCCGGCTGCATCCGGGCTGCTCATATCAATCTGAGTCGCATGGCCTAGGGGTGATCGAATCGATCACGGTATTCGAGGGGACACTGACGATCGAGATCGGGCCGGAGACGAGCACGTTGAGCAAGGGCGACGCTCTCTCTTTCTCGGCGGAGACCGGACATAGATACAAAAACAACACCGATGAAATCTGCGAGATCGCCGTATCGATACTGTATACTAACGTCTCAAGTCCCAAGACGTCCCTATAGGGGCGGGCTGTGTAGCACTTCGACTTATGCGGAAGCTCGCATGTTCCGGTGTCGAATGTACCGTCATTCGTGATGTGTTACAGCAATGCGATGGCAAGCAAGGTGAATAAGCTGAGCGTAATGATTTCATTGTTGTAATTGTAGGGGTAGAATGCGGAAGTCTTGACTTTGCCGCTTCTCGCTTCAGGCCGCAAATAGACATTCTCTCTATCCACATTCACAATCGTTCCGACATATTCTTTGCGGTCTACTGTCAGAATGCGGACTTTTTTGTTCATGCAATATAAGCAATTATGATAAGCTTCCATTGGTGTTCCCCTCCTTTCTCATTACACTATGATGCGCTTGCCGGGGAGGCACGGCGAATAACACCCAGATCGGCAGTACAGGAATTATCACCGTTCCGCCGCGGCGAATTCCTTTGCCTGCATGAGAGTGAATTTCCCGGAGCATATCGTAGCGGCCCGAACATTTTGGGACGAAGCAATATGAATGCTGGTGTATTTAATGCTGGACATTCATGCGGAATATGACGAAAGCTGGGCACCGGCATCATGTTATTGTTTTTTTGCATATTAGTGGTAAATGAAGGGGATACATTGGAAACGGGAGCGCAATTACGTATAATGTCTGTATGCGCACACGTAGGCAAGCGCATATTTTGTATAAATACATATACTATACAACATCGTGTAATCGTTATAGGGAGGTCACAATGGGCAGCTATCATTTTATTGGGATAAAAGGAAGCGGAATGAGTGCGTTAGCACAATTGCTGCATGATCTTGGACATTGGGTTCAAGGGGAAGATGTCGAGGAGGCGATCTTTACACAGATCCCTTTGGAGGCACGGAATATCCCAATCCATGCTTTCGGTAAGGCGCCGTTGGCGAACGATATGATCGTAATTGCATCGAATGCCTTCGATGATGCGCATTCGAGCTTGGAGCAGTGCCGGAGACAGGGGTTGACCATCCAGCGGTACCATCATTTCCTGGCGGCCTGGATGAAGGACTATACGAGCATCGCCATCACCGGATCTCATGGCAAGACAACGACGACGGGGATGCTGGTGCATGCGCTGGACTCCTCCTGGCCGACCTGCAGCCTGATAGGAGACGGGACCGGGTCAGGCACGGCCGATGCCAGATTTTTCGTCTTCGAGAGCTGTGAATATAAACGGCATTTCCTGTCCTATAAGCCGGATATCTCCATAATTACGAATATTGATTTTGATCATCCGGATTACTTTAGAGGGGTAGACGATGTGAGACATGCCTTCGAGCAAATGACCGCCACCGTCGGCAACCAGATCGTCGCTTGCGGAGATGATGAGCAGGTGCGCTTGCTTCAGTCCGCGAAGCCCATCCTCTATTACGGGTTCGGAGTTCATAATGAATTAAGGGCTGATTCTATCTCCGTGCATGGTGCAGGCGTCAGCTTCGATGTTATCTGGCAGGGGGCCAAACTGGATCGGTTCACGATCCCGGTCTATGGTCGCCATAATGTGCTGAATTCGCTCGCTGTCGTCGGCGTCGGGCTCGTGCTCGGATTGGATATGGCGCCGATCCGGCACCGCCTCCTTTCCTTTGGCGGTGTCAAGCGGCGCTTCACGGAATCGGGTTGGAAGAGCAATATTGTCATTGACGATTACGCACATCACCCGTCCGAGATTCGGGCGACGCTGGATGCGGCCCGCAGCAAATATCCGGATCGCCGCATCGTCAGCGTGTTCCAGCCGCATACCTTCACCCGCCTGGAACGGTTGATAGATGAATTCGCCGCATCACTGATCGCCGCAGACGATGTCTTCCTCTGTCCGATTTTTAGCTCTGTACGCGAGCGGGCCGGAAGCGTATCGATTGAAAATCTTCGCGATCGGATTCCGCACGCGCAGCTTCTGTCCGAGAGCTCCATCGGCCAACTGGGCTCCTATGAGGATTCGGTACTTGTCTTCATGGGGGCGGGCGATATCCAGAAGTACCAGAGACGGCTGATCGAATTGTGATGAAGGCAGGGCCCTTGATGTGGCATGGTAAGATCTGGAGCGATTGATTGACGGACACGGAAATGTCAACTAAAATAAGGTAATAAAAAGGGGGGAGAATGTGGCAAAAAGCAAAATCATTGTGACCGCGAGAGCGATCATCCGCGATCGTGCCGGCAGAGTTCTGTTGCAGAAGCGTTCGGATTACGGCAATTGGGGGCTGCCCGGGGGTGGCATGGAGCCGGGAGAAGCGATCGAGAACACCATGATTCGGGAGGTCTACGAAGAGACTGGACTTGTGGTTGAGCAGTATGAACTATACTTAATCTATAGCGGTGAACGGATGTATTATACATACCCGGACGGCAATGAAGTCGTGTTCGTCATGTTCCTGTTCAATGCGGCAGTGAATTTAGAAGGGAAACTGGAGGAAGATGGCAAGACGTTGCGCTTTCGGGACGAGGCGGGGAAAGCGGCGGTGCTGGAGTTCAAACGTCTGGAGCAGATCGACACCGCGCAGATTAGTACCGTCCAGCGGCCTGTCTTCGAGGACTTGCTGCTGAAGAAGAGCATCCTGCTTCGAAAATAAGGTTGTAACGTTTCAGCCATCCAAGCATGCATCCAGGATGGCTTTTTTTGATCCGGCAGGAGATGTCCGTGCCGCAATCGAGGGAGACGCAGCTATTCATCTTTACGTCGCCAATTTTTCCTGAAGATACAACAAAGTACGATAACTTGGATTGTGGCAAAATACGAACCGCAGTATTCCTTGTGATGTGAAGTACATCCAGTGAGATCAGGATATCATGTAGTTATCATAAAATATATTATGTAAACTAGATATATTTTGATGGCTGGAGCCATTCGTTGTTACAGAAATTCCATCGCGTCATTGATCGGCAGCTTCGCCTCGAATGGGACAGGCGATCGCCCTTCATGATGCGCCAGCGCCGATTCTCCAACTGTCAGCATTCATGGAGATTGCCCTTTGTTCGGCACACGTACACGAAGGCAGGGGGCAGGTTGAGCAGAACGAACTTCATATCTTCGATTTCGAAGCGCGCCGTAAGCTGTTTTTTCATCTGTAGTGAATATTGAAAGGCGATGAACCACCCTCCAGACACGAGCGAGGCCTCAATCTGGCCGAGGAGCTGATCGCGCACGGTCTGCGGGAAATTGAAGAAGGGCAGGCCGCTCAAAACGCAGTCCAGATGAGAGACGCCATGCTTGCGGATGATCGGCAGCATCTCTTCCGCGCTCGGGTAACAAAAAAAAGCGGGATAGTTGCTGGCTAACAGTTCGCGCATCATCTGATCCTGCTCGAATAAAAACACCTTCGTAGAAGGAGCCGCAACCTGCTGGATATGATCCGTAATGGCCCCTGTGCCGGCGCCCAGCTCTGCCGCATACCGTACCTGCTCCCATGGTACGGCATCGGTCATGGTGCGGGCGAGCAGCGTTGAACTTGGAATTATGCTGCCGATTTGTTTTGGCTGATGAATGAATTTCTGTAAAAATAACTGTTTCTCATGTATCATGCTTGCTCTTGTCTCCTTTTGTTGAGTAATTCACGGTAGTTCGCCCATAAGGCGAGGATGAGCCCGGCGATCCAGTACGTGAAAACGGCGACGAGCCAGCCGGCGAACAGATCGGCTATCACATGCTGCTTCACAAAAAGCGTCGACAATATAATGGCCACGGCGGTGAAGCGGATGACATGGCGCGTCCTCGCACAGAACACAAATGAGCTTCTGTACATCAGGCAGCTCGTCAAAACATGAATGCTGGGAAAACAGTTGTACGGCATATCCGTCCAATAAATGATCCTGACTAGCGTATCGAACCATCCCGAGCCTTCAATGTTTGGACGTGCAACCGTAGTCTGAAAGAAAAAGTAGGTCATATAGCAAATGATAAGGCCAAGACATAGCGCCAGCAGCGTTCGATAATAGACGCAGGGCCGTCTGCGAAACAAAAAGATCAACGTAACCACGATAAAGGGATACCAGCCGATGTAAGCAACGATGAATTCCGGGATAAAAGGAATGCGTTCATCCCATCTGGAAGAAAGAGAATAGGTTTGCGGCCCGGGCCGATTCTGAATTCCATAGAAAATGTTCAAAACGGGGATGGCCAGCATCCACAGCAAAGGCCTGTATTGGGTCCACGTTGTATTCTGTCTCATAACAATCCCTTCCTATCTTGTATGATGTAATCCTATGGTTTCCCGAACAAGCGGGGATCATCCAAGCATTCCCTGACATGGTGGATAGCAACTGCGCATCGGGCGATGTCCCGCTTTGCGCTCGCTGAAGTGTTATTTCTTGAGGGAAGGCGCACGTTGAGGATGCGCCTTCGCGGTGTGTTGGGGAACGCTCGCTAATGAATAGCTCCGCAAGCGATGCGGTCGCCCGAATTTCCGGCCGGATCGGTAACATAATCATCCGCTTTCTCATGGATGATCAAGGATGTGCCGCCGGGGCGGATGAGCGAGTTGGGCTTGCCTTGTACAAGCGTAACGGCTGTTGTCGACAGTGTAACCTGGACCTTGCCGTCTGCGACGACCTCGATGTTCGGCAGATCGCCGGCATGGTACCCTTTCGGATTTTTGAAGCCGTGCTGCTTATGCTTCGGATTGAAGTGAGCTTCCGCGGTCTTGAAGTCTGGCCCTTCGCATCGGCCCGCCTCATGGAAGTGGATGCCGTGGGGCCCAGGCGGGAGATTGTGGGCCTGGACCGTAATCTGTACTTTGTCTCCAATCTGGACAAGCTTGGCTGTCCCGATGTGCTCGCCTTTGCCGTTGATCATGTTGACTGCAGCCGCAGGCGCCAGTTCTTCGGCGGATGCCGCTTGGGAGCTGCAGGCGCTGGTGAGCATAGCGCTTCCCAACAACCATACGAACGCAAGTTTTTTCATTGTTACCTCCTTGTTAGTAACCGGCGTTATATAGTAGTGTGTCACAATAATTAGAAAAAGATAACAACCGCCAACGTATCAATATTCCTATTTGTTCAAACCTTGGACTGCAGAAAAAAATGAAGGTTGATCATAAAAAAAGGAAAAAAAAGCTCGAAAGTTCATGATCCTTTGTCTTTGCCTGTCGAAGTTTGCATTTCTGAGCAGAAACTGCGTATAATTAACCTTATACGCAGTTATTTGGTCGCTGCGAAATGATGTTAAAGGAGTATCGAGCGACAATGAATCTGACCCGTCATGAATTAGCCGCGCTGTATGAGGAGCCTCTCGAAGGGTTCCGTTTATGGATGGTCAATGCAGGGTATACCGAATACACGCAGCGCAATTACATCGGCGATGTGAGACAGTTCCTGCACACGCTGAATGGCAAGTCTGTTGAGGAAGTAACGAAGATGCAGGTGCTGGCTTTCTTCGCACAGGTCAAGGCTTCCGGCGTCAGCGACGCGACCCGGAACCGCAAGCATTGCGCGCTGACCAGCTTCTACCGGGCGCTGAACGAGCTGGAATGGACAAGCGTCAATCCCGCGCTCGGCGTGAAGAAGTCAAAGACAGAGATGAACCGGGCCCCCGTCTATTTGGAGCCGGGGCAGCTCCAGACGGTGCTGATGCACGCGGGGGGCAAATATTATAACCGGAATCTCGCGATTTTAATGCTGATGGCCTATGCGGGCCTTCGGGTAGGGGAGGTGCACCGGCTGAATGTGGCCGATTATCATCTGGAGCGGCATTCGCTGGAGGTACTCGGGAAAGGGCGCAAATGGCGGACCGTTCCACTACCGACTGCGGTGTCAGAACAGCTCCAATTGGCGCTGAAAGAGCGGTTGACGCCGTGGAGAGCGGGCGAAGAAGCGATGTTCATCTCGCAAAAAGGACGCAGGCTGTCCATCCGCAATATGCAATACATTGCGGAGCAGGCGTTCGAGGGATTGTCGGCGGAAGCGGGCTCTATGATGCCAGGACGCGGGCGCTCCTATTCCTGCCACAAGCTGCGCCACTCGTTCGCAACCTTGCTGCTGCGGAGCGGCGCGGATATCCGCACCGTGCAGGAGATGCTCGGACATGCCTCGATTCAGACGACGACAGTCTACACGCATGTCTCCGACAAACAGAAGCAGGAAGCGGTTGAGCGATTGCTTCCTTATATTAGTATGAAGGGAACTGAAATCGAGAAGGTTAGGAATAACAGATAAGGAAAAAAGCAATGAATACTTCGCCCCCAAATTTGGATCGTATTAATATAATAACATAATAAATATTATGTAAATTTTTATCCGGGGAGGAGGAACACGATGAATCTGAACAAGCTGCGCGGGCAGTCCTTGCTGCAGAACAAAAGGCTGATGCACATCATTAAAATTTGGACTGGGACTGATCTTCTCCGCCTTCGAATTCGGCGAAGTGGCCGTGAAGCGGTTCGAAGATCACCCGACGATCGGCTCCTACATAGAGACCGGAAGCATCATCTGGTTCATACGGCGTTCGCTATGGAATTCACTGTCCTCCTGGTCAGTCGTCATCCTGATGTTCATGACATCATTCTTTCTTGCTCTCGTTACACTCACCGTGCCGCACTGGGAGCGGAGCGCATTCATGCTGTCGCTTATTATGGCGATGACAGCGATTTCTACCCGCTGGTGAACGGAATCGTGTTGGGTTCGAGCATCTTGATGATGATGATGCTCATGGGTCTGTTCGAACGGACGATCCGCGCTTATATCGTGACATTGCTATGGCTCGGCCTATGCACGGTATTGACGTTTCTACTCGGGACGACGATTCGGCATACACTATGGCTGGCAGGGATGATCCTCGTCCTCGTGTTGCTGCGTTCGCAGTTCAACCGCTACCGCTACCCGCTCACGAAGGCAACGATCATCGTTACCGGCAGCTTGATGACCCTGTTCTTGTTCGGCTATGCGCGCCTCTGGTCCGAGCGGGCCGCAACCGCGATATTCCGCCGTGTTCGCGATCTGTATCCGCTGTCTCAGCAGCGCGCCTTGTGGGAAGCGTTCGGTCCGGTCATCTGGGAGCCACAATATATCGCCTTCCTGAAGCAGCGGCAGATGAACTGGACGATATGGCGCATCACGCGATCGCTGAGCCAGATACGGAAGGGACCGTCCGGCGGCAGGAACATGAAAGCGTAATGAAAAATCATTCATCGGCGGCATTCCGCTGGCCGATTACCAGATGGGCGCGGATATGCTGTCGCTATTTCTCGGGCCGGCCCTGTCGCGCTCGGGGTTCCGATCTATAAACACCGGTATATCGTGAAGCGGCAGTTCAAGGTGATCGTCCTCTCGATTACATGCGGCTCCCTCGTCGGCGTCGTCAGCGTGGCGGCGCTTATGATCAGCCTCGATGGGACGCGCGACGTCGTGCGAACAGGGATGAAGGACAATGTCTCGCTTGGCTTGGCGATGGGAACGGCCGCGCATGGCTTCGGTACCTCGCGCAGCCTGGCTGAATCGGAGATGCAGGGCACATTCAGCGGCCTGGCGTTGGGGCTGGCCGGTCTGATTACATCGGTGCTCTTTATTCCACTCTACCTATTTTTGTAATCAAGAAATTCGGTTAGTTGAATGACAAATTCGGCGTCTCCTGGCAATTGAACCTGGCCACCAACGGATAATTAGCGGGATCGGAGATAGCGTGACGAACTCCGATTTCTTTTTTGTGAGATTGTGATTAATTTCACATGTTATTGTGCAAATTCATGTTACAGTTAACCCATAAAGAAAAGGGAGTGAGAACGATGAGAACCTTCAAAACATTCAGCCTTCATAAGCATTCCGATAACGTAACCCGCAACTACCTTCAACTGTGCTATATGTGCGACGATAATCATCGATGTACGACGGAGAACGAGTGCAAGCGGTGCTGGAAAGAAAATGAAGCTGTTCCGAAGCAACAAGACGATACTCACGATTTGCTGCAAGCTTATTATGCGTAATCTTGGCTGGATCAAGAAATGACAGTTTTGAATACCCCAATTTGTGAAAAAAATAACTTTACGCTTGCGATTCCCCTTCCATGAAGGCCAACCTTTGCGCTTCCGCCAGAGGATTGGCCTTTTACCGTCTGGATATGGAAAGGGCCCATCCCGGAGGATGATTATGCCTGTTGGCAGCTGTATAGAGGATGGCTGCGAATGGGAGCGGGAAGATAAGAGTGCGGCTCCAGACCCTACACCTTGCGGAAGAGAAGAGGACGTATGGAGCCGCGGGAAGTAAAGCCTAAAACGAAAGACAACGCTTTCCTTTCATTATTAATCACATTTCTTTCTTTAATTGGCTGATCCTTCCTTGGCTTATGCCAAGGATATTGGCCAGTTCCTTCTGGGTTGCTCCAGGGTGCTCTTCGAACGCTTTTCTGAGACGCTGGATCAGTTCGGACGTTTTGGCTCGCTTCTTGGCCTGGGGCTGAGGGGCAATAGGTGTCAAGTTTTGGACTCCGGCAAGTTCTTGTAGGCAGGAAGAGCAAATAAATTGATCCTTATAGTACGTCACACTTTCCATACTCTGGCAGAAGACGCATTCCGTCGAAGTATATTTTCGCAGCACGAGAATATCATCATCCAGCACAAAAAATTCCACTGCATCTCCAATCTCAATGTTGCGCGCGTTGCGAATTTCAACCGGAATAACAATGCGGCCAAGACTATCTAAGCTACGAATCATACCCGTATCCTTCATCAGGCACCCCTCTCGCACTATCTATCATTTTTTTATAGTATAACAAATATATGGTGGTAAAAAAAGGCTTATTACCCTGTAAAAAATTGTAGTATTATATCGACGCGTTCGGTTCCGGCTAGATCGTCACGATGAAGCGCTATGGCGATGCCAGGAGCATGTGTATTGGAACATCGCGGAGGAGGGCGATAACAAGCTTATTCTATATTGGCCATGAACCGGGAAAAAGTTCAATTTTATTTTGTATTGTGGCAGCAGACTGGGGAATTGCCCAGATCCATATGCCCCGTAATGGGCCCGGACAGGACAGCGCGAGCGCCATCCGCGGATGCGAATGCGGCGGGAACAGGCCCGAAGAACGGTTCTCCGGGCCTGTCTGGTTATTTTGCGTTGGAAGGCTTCAATACGGCGCCGTCTGATAAGCAAATAGGGGGGATACTTTCTTGTTGCTGTACGATTGGTGAAATATATGCGTCGCCGCAGGCGACATCGGCGGTATCAGCCACGTCCAATCGCCGGTAAGGGGACGGTTCGCTTCCACCTCCTGCTGCTCGAAGCGCTCGAACTGATGGGCCGCCGTATGATGATCAACGATGCTGACGCCGGCTTCCTTGAAGGAGTACAGCACGGCCGCATTTAGCTCGACCAAGGCCCGATCTTTCCATAGGGTCGCATGGGAAGCGGTGTTCAGCCCCATGCGCGCAGCGATGGCAGGCAGCGACCCAGCTGTAATCCCGATGCTTCAGCGGGACCTGCAGCACTTCCTCCGGCGCCAGTTCCGTCCATTGCGGCGGTTCGCTGCCGACTTGAACGACCAGCGGCAGGATGTCGAACGGGGTACCGACGCCCTGACAGCCCAGCGATTCGCAGATTCGGGTGAAGCGGATCGAATGCGGATCGCCCCAGCGGCGGCCATCTCTGTCATAGCCCGCATACCGGATTAACTGGTGGTTCCAAATCCGAATCGGATCGCAGCCAGGATCATCTGCCCAAAGTATCGTCACCGTCGGCCGGATTTTGCCTCCATTGGTAGCGAATGCCTACGCAGTGCTTCTAGCACTTCATCGGCCGAGGACGCTTCCCGCTCGTCGATAACCTGGAAGGACGACCAGAACAAGCGGCCGATGCACCGGATGCTGTTGCGCCACGCCATGTTGGCCCCATGCTCCAATTCCTCGAAGGCCTCAATAAGTTGGGCTTCCCGTGTTCGTGTTTCTGTCATATCTATTGTTGTCCTTCCTTCACATAAAGAAGATCGCAATATGGTAGCCAAGAGGGTTTGAAAGGAAATCTTTTGCTTTCTAACAAAAATCTTGTTATTCTACACTTATACCCGTAGTTCTTTGAACAAAAACCCCGAAGACATCGGGGCTTTGCCTACAATCTGGCGGGTTACCCTGCCGTTCCTCATTGCTGTCCGTATCCGCCAGCATTCGCCCAATATGATAAGTTGGCTAAATGCAGAACAACTTAAATTTGGTAAATAAAGTAGAAAGGGAGTAGTGATCGTGCCAAAAGTGCAGCAGGAACCAAACCTCGGCAGTTATGTCTGGCGAGGAGGTACGAAAATCGATTTGTCGAAGGAAGACGATCGGTTTACCGTAATCGTTTCAAAACCCGAAAAGCTGGAGAAAATCGCGGGCTTATCCGGCGTTCATGAAATTGAGCCGCTCACGCCGAACGTTTACAAAGTGAAAACCACTTCTACAGAACGTGACCACGCCATGGCGATGATTCGCTCCGAAAACGTTAACGTGGTCTCACATCACGCTTATCGTCCACAAGGGACGGAAGGTACAATTTATTACCTGACCGATGAAATTGCGATTCAATTCAAACCAGAGGCAACCCCGGACAGAATTGAACAGTTACTCCACAAATATAAGGTAAATCTGGTTCTTACTTACGACGAGATGCCGTTCACATGCCTGGCCGCAGTTACGGCTGACAGCAACGAGAATCCGATTAAAATTGCAAACAGATTGGCTGAGGAACAGGAGGTTGCCTATGCGGAACCAAATATGATTAACAGATTTCAAGCAATGTACATGCCAACCGACGAATTGTTTCTCCGGCAATGGCATCTTCACACAACGGCGGACAAACCTTTCCTGGTGAAAACGGCAAGCGTTTTTGCCCCTGAAGCCTGGGATGTCACCAATGGTGATCGGCGTATTGTCGTCGCGGTAATTGATGATGGATTTGACCTTACTCACCCTGATTTACAAGGTCCCGGGAAAATTGTCAGCCCGAGGGACTACGTGGATGGCGATCTTCAGCCGCTTCCCGTGGGCGAAAATTATCACGGTACGCCCTGCGCGGGAGTCGCGGTAGCCGAGGACAACGGACAAGGAGTCGTCGGTATTGCTCCGGGATGCGCATTTATGCCGGTGAGGGTTAATATTGATCAACTCAGTGATCATAATTTAAAAATCATCTTTGATGAGGTGGCGAAAGTTGCGGATGTCATTTCCTGCAGTTGGGGACCGCCTCCGACTCATGCTCCTCTTCATTCGACTGTGAAGGATACGTTCACCCGAATCGCAACCTCCGGCGGGCCTCGCCGCAAAGGCTGCGTTATCTGTTTTGCCGCCGCGAATTTCAACGCGCCAATCAACGCTCCTAACCATACCGGCTTTTTATGGCGTGATTACAAGGGTAGGTTCCGTAAGACAGATGGCCCTATTGAAAATGGTTTTGCGGTGCATCCGCATGTCGTTACCGTTGCCGCTTCCACCAGTCAGAACCGGCATGCAGAGTACAGCAATTGGGGGCAAGAAATAAGCGTTTGCGCGCCGAGTAATAACTTTAATCCAATGG
>NZ_BALG01000353.1 GCF_000315235.1 Paenibacillus popilliae ATCC 14706
AGCAAGGAGGGGAGACTTTGAGCAGCATCCCACGGATTTTGCATTACCCAGGTAGCAAGTGGTCCATGACGGACTGGATCATAAATAACATGCCAGGGCACGGCGCCCTAAGGGAGAGAGTAGAACGATGGAAATGGAATTAAAATCAATGAAAAAATGCGACGAATGCGAGAAAGTAAAGGAAAAAGTAATCGCT
>NZ_BALG01000352.1 GCF_000315235.1 Paenibacillus popilliae ATCC 14706
GCTTGAAAGAAATTCAACTGGCTCCTGTCGAATCCATAGAGGCTTATTTGGCACGTCAAGCCGCCGAAGATGAATGCGAAGGCAAGGAGCAACCTACCGCGAACGACCAAGACCCGCCGCCTCTACCGGCGTCCGGCCCTTCCTCCCGCCTTACAGAACAAGCCATCCATGAAGATTTTCATGGAAAAACCTTCTCGAACCAGACCCATCGAAGCACC
>NZ_BALG01000351.1 GCF_000315235.1 Paenibacillus popilliae ATCC 14706
TGTCGGGTAAAGGACTGGCGCGGTGCTGTAGGCCCGTTTCCAGCCCCTCCCCATAAGAACTGCTCGTGAGGTTTTCCCTCAAGCAGCTCACCCCGTATACTTCATCGAAAGGGTTATGAGACCTATCGAATGACGGACACTTTCATCGGAACCTGTATGCGCTTTTCAGGGGATGGACTTTCCAGTCCCAGTATAGCC
>NZ_BALG01000350.1 GCF_000315235.1 Paenibacillus popilliae ATCC 14706
GGCGCAGTATAAGCCGCATAAAGCCACATGCAATGAGGAGGCTACAGCCAACACCTTGAACCGAGAATTTGACCAAACGGAGGCAAAACGATTCCTCGTCAGCGACCTGACCTATGTGAAAGTTCAGAACCGGTGGCATTACATTTGTGTGCTAGTCGATCTGTTTAATCGAGAGATCATCGGCCATAGTGTGGGTTCCCATAAAGATGTCGCCCTGATTTCTCGCGCTTTTGCGACGGTCAAAGGCGATTTGCATCAGATTCGGTGGTTTCACACCGACCGGGGCAGCGAGTTTAAAAACCAGAAAATGGATGATCTCTTGAAGACGTTTAATATCGGCCGATCACTCAGTATGAAAAGGTTGTCCGTATGACAATGCCGTGGCAGAAGCGACCTTTAAGATTATCAAAACCGAATTCGTCAACCAGATGAACTTCCAGAGCCTTCGTCACCTTGAACTGGAGTTGTACGATTACGTCAACTGGTTTAACAAGCATCGAATTCATGGAACATTAGGGTACTTAACCCCAGTTCAGTATCGCCACGCAGCCCTTAAAACAATCATGGCTTTTCCGCCGCATCCCCAGCATGAAAGTGGGGTTTAGCGCAGCACTTTTCCTCCATACTGAGTAATACTGCGA
>NZ_BALG01000349.1 GCF_000315235.1 Paenibacillus popilliae ATCC 14706
TCATGGTCTGTAAATGTAACCGGGAGACCCGACGTAAACTTTCGATTCCAAAAGAATTGCTGCTCATCGATTCCACCACGGTTACGGTAGGGAACTCCAGCGACGCATTCAGCGAAGTGCGCGACTACACAGAAATGAAAATTCGAACGCTACTGAACAGAAGGAACAGAGACGAAAAAAGTAGCATCGGATGGCGGAGATGGAGTAACGAATACCTATATGGCGTTCTGGGGCTATACTGGGACTGGAAAGTCCATCCCCTGAAAAGCGCATACAGGTTCCGATGAAAGTGTCCGTCATTCGATAGGTCTCATAACCCTTTCGACGAAATTTACGGGGTGAGCTGCTTGAGGGAAAACCTCACGAGCAGTTCTTATGGGGAGGGGCTGGAAACGGGGCTACAGCACCGCGCCAGTCCTTTACCCGACAAGTCTTTTTCCGCTGGATCAAGCAACATGTAAACGTTCCTACGTTGTTCGGTACGACTGAAAATGCCGTATATGGATAGCTATTTGGAGCCTTGATTACCTATGTTCTTCTCAAATGGCTGTATGATGTTACAAACACCGGCATGCCTCGGCATGCCGTTCTTTCGTTTGCCCGGTTTGCCCGATTACTTGTTTTCTGTTCGCTTCCCGTGGAGTGGCAGTTACGGATTCATTGTATTCTATTAGGAGAATCCCGATTATTTTGATATGGAGTAATTTGGTTAATCAACAGGCCTGCTACACAAAGGATGAAATACCTTCTGAATGTTATCTTTTTTTATGTTGATATCACACAAAATAGGTAATTAGTAAAAAAATGATTTCATTTCGCAAAACACATGGTAAAATATAGATAATTGAAAATTGCATTGCCGAAGGGAGGTGAAACTATGAATACCGTTGCTGCGAAGCCACAGCGCTTGGGGGAGCTAATACAGTACTATCCCTTCAATCACCGACTGAAGACAGCTTAGACTTGGTAGAAAAGCTTGATCAGACAGCATTCACCGTGAAAAATGCTCCCATTCAACTATCTTTGTATCACCTCATCATTGACTACTCACGTCCCCACAGAATTATGCCTTATACTGCCAAAAGGATTTTACCAAAAGTACAGGATTGAACGAAATGATTTCAGCAGATTTTTTTAAGCGATAAAGAACGAATACTGCTGCACTTTGGACTGAGCGTTCACGCTTATAGTCTTATGTACTATCACGAAAATTGCATTCAGAAAACACTATATTACGAGGAGAAGAGAATATGAAAAAATTTATAGCCTTGGTATTAATTTTTGCTCTTTCATTTACAAGCCTTCCTCTTGCGTATGCAGATTTCGCGAATGGCACCTTGGTGCAGACTGAAACCGGATTCAAGCCGATAGAACACATCCGGGGAGCATCCGTTTGCTACCCAGTCTGTTGCAAAGAGCTCTGGCAGGTCGGGAAGGCAGGCAAGACTTAAAGAGATCGCAAAAGATGACAAGGTTTCATCAGCATTGCATGGTGAGATTAAACGTGATATGAATGAAATTAAACAAGGTAAAAGGCCCACTATTAGAGTACCACAAGGGTATCAATTGGCCCACAGAAGAGGGTTTGAAGCAAGGAAAGGTTATGGGTATAGGTATAGCGATTTACAAATGATCAAAAACCATAGGACTCAACATAAGTATGATAATTATGGTCGAATAAGATATTGAGGTGTTGTAGATGAATGAAAAAGAATTTAACGCCGTAATAAAATTACCTGCAAATATTCGCTATGAGTACTTCATAAAAAAAGTTGTTAGTTGGGAAGAAGTTTGGGGACTTTTTGATGATGGATGGGCAATGACTGAGGATGATGATGGAAAATTAATGATGACATTTTGGCCAAAGAAAGAATTTGCAGAATTCTGTGTATTTGAAGAATGGTCAGATTATAAACCTCAAAGTATCACATTAGATGAGTTCATAACTGACTGGTTACCAGGGTTGAAAAAGGATGGCTACAAACCTTCGATTTTTTGGAACAGGGATGATTCAGCCGTTTTGGATATTGATATATTACTTGAAGATTTGAAAGAAGAACTCGAGAAATATTAATATTATGACCTTAGGGTATGCCAAGAGTTTGGTGTAGTGCGGCCGGGCAAGGTCGTTCATTCTAGTGGGTGGGAGTCCCATCAGGAAAAAGCCTAACCAGCAGTCCTGTAGCTAGTTCTTGGAGGTTATTCGGTAACGAATAACTTTAAGCGTAGAACGGCAAAATAGCGGGCCGAAAGCGAAAGCTGAAGTGATGAACACGGCTTGCCCGGCATAATAGTTTGGAGTGATACTATAATTTGATAGAGGTGTTTTTTGCAAGTGAAATATGCTGAGTTTTGCTGCGAAAGTGCCAGGCTCCCTTGCCAGCCCAAACATTACTACGGAATGCGTTCCATTGCCTGCTTGAGGCGGAAACTCCATCTTTTTTAGTTTTTCCTGAAAGCGGCTAAGCGTACCGGCTGCAAACTTCTCTTGCAGCACCACGACCAGATCGAAGGCACGGTAAAATTGCACTGCATCCCTTGCCGGCAAGCCTCAATCCCAAGCGCCGTCGCCATATGCGTCTTGCCCGTCCCCACCGCACCCATGAGTAGCAGATTTTCTTTGCGCTTCAACCATGCCATCTCCCGCAAAAGCACCAACGTGCTCTCCCCGGGAAACGTAATGTGCGTGTCCACGTATCCGTCAAAGGTCTTCAGGTGCGGGAATCCAGCTTGCTGCACAAGCTTCTGTAACTGCTAAACTAGAATAAACAGATTTCGCTAAATAAGAATGAACAAAACGTGCCATACCCTTCCTATTAAGCTATCATAGAACTGGTAAATCCAACATCAGGGGGAAGCGGTGTGAAGAAAGAAGAAAGGTGGCCTATGTACTTCGTTATTCAGGAACAGAAAAGGTTAGGATTGACAAGCACAATGAACAGTGCTTGGCCTGGCTAAGCCGCACGGGCAACGCCAAGATGCATCAGTAATATAAATCGCCGTATCCGGAGACAACCCTGCGATCCTCCTCGTCGCGCTTGCGCTCTGCATACCCGCTCGCGATCAGCTTGTCGGAATTGCTGGTGACACCGCCGGGCGTAATGCCAATCGACTCCGCCAGGCCGGACACCTTCTGCGGTCCTTCGGTCGCCAACTTCACGAGGATATAAGTCTGGGAATCCGACAAGCGATCGTTGAACTTCTTCTTCCGCAAGTACTGAATCTTGCGGGACACTCGCCAGAACAGCTGTTCGAACTGAATGAGATCCTCATTTCCCGCCATTATCCAACCTCCTTTACTTGCTATAATGACGTCAACCTTTTTATCGTTTTTCTTGCGATAGCATTCCCATTCGATTACTTTACTAAGTAAAGGAAGAATATTCCCTAATCATGTTGAAATCTCGCAACTTTTGTTCATGTTTTCCGTCTAATATATCGTCTGGCCTGAACACATAGACAGATAGGCTGGAACAATATGAAAGGATGTAGAGGTGAAGATGAAAAAAAGGAAAAAAATGGGCATCTCTCTCGTGCTCATGTGGTTGTTACTGCTGTTTCCTCAGTTGGGACAAGCCGCTCCGACGGGAGCCTTGTACCTGGATGGCAATTCCATTTCATTGCCGGAGAAGATTACGTTAGTTCATTCGGTCACTTTGATTCCGGTTCGCGTCGTGTCGGAACAGTTGGGGTATAAGGTCGGTTGGGACCCGAAGACGAAGACGGTAGCCATAAATAATGACAGCAAACGATTGACTATGACCGTCGATTCGGAGACGGCAACGGTGAATGACAAGGAAGTCAAGCTGGACGTAGCGCCGATGCTGCAGAAGGGCACCACACTTGTGCCGCTGCGATTCATCGGGGAGAATATGGGATTGACAATAGAGTGGGACAAGGAGACCAAGTCGGTCTATCTGTTCACGTCTGAGGGTTCATCCGAAGTGATCACGCCAACGCCGGGCACCCCGGGCGGCGAGGATGCGAATGGAAGCGGCTCGAATTCGAACGACGCGAATGCTCAAGGCAACGTTGACAGTGCAGTGACCCCTCAAGAAGGGGATGCCCTAATCTCTGATTTTTCATTCATCGACAACAAGTTACATATCGCTGCTTCCCGCAGCGTCATTCCGAGCATGATGACGATGGACTCCCCGGATCGGGTCGTTGTCGACTTCCCGCAGGCCGTATTTTCCGATGAATTTAGGGAGAAATTCGGTTTCGACGGCGGCAGTCAGGGAGAATTGGACATAACGGACTCCCCGGACGTGCAGCGAATCCGCTATGCGATGTTCAGCGATAATCCGAATACGGTTCGGTTCGTCATTGACTTGGACAATCCCTATCATGGGAACATCACCTATAATGAATCAGGGCTGACGACGGTCGAGATTATCGCAGGTACAGCAGATACCTCCGAACCGAAGCCTCCGATAAAGACGGACGGCAAGTATACGGTCGTTATCGACGCCGGGCACGGCGCGCATGATTCAGGTGCCGTGAGTGTGAAGAAGCGGTACGAGAAAGACTTCAATCTGTCGCTTGCGCTGAAGGTTGGCGAAATGCTGAGCCGGGACGACCGTTTCAATACGGTGCTGTCCCGCGAGGACGACACGTTCCTGCAGCTAAGTGAACGGGCGCAGATGGCGAACAGTCTGAATGCGGATCTGTTCGTGTCGATTCATGCGAACAGCGTTGACAATAATTCTTCTGTGTCAGGCACAGAGACATACTACTGGCGCGCGGAGAGCAAGGCGTTCGCCGAGACGATGCACAAGCATTTAATAGAAGGAACGCAATTCAGGGACCGCGGTGTCCGCAATGCGAATCATCATGTCACGAGAGAGACGAAAATGCCGGCCATTTTGCTTGAAGTCGGGTTTTTGACCAATGCCGCCGAAGAAGCCCAGCTTTTTGACGAACAATTCCAACAGCGCGTCGCAGACAACATCGTCAAGGGGATTCTTGATTATTTGGGTTTGTTCTGAGGATGAAAAACGCAACTTTTTGCTTCGTGTCGGTTAGGAACGGTGTAAAGGAGGTCATTACTGATGAAAAATAAGAAGTGGTGGGGATTGGCTGCCATCGTTCTGTCGATCTCTGTGGTAACTGCGTGCGGCGCCAAGCCAACGACGAATGCCGGTCAGCCGGGGGTGCCTCCGACCGAGGTGCAGCCGGATCAATCGGATTCGAATCCGCAGACACCGAATCAGGAGGAGCCTGCGAACCAAGAGCGGGAGAAGCAGGAGCAGTCGATTACGGCTTATGTGTCTGATAGCGATCTGATGGGATTGAAATCGTACTCCGCCAAGATTCAATTCGCGGATGATGAAGAGAAATACAAACAAGCGTTGAAGGCGCTGCAGACGTCTGATCATCCGGAAGACATTCCGTTATGGAAAAAAATCGAATTCAAGTCGGTGAAGTTCAGCGACGGGACATTGACCATTGATATCCGGATTCCGGCCGATGCCCGTCTCGGCGCAGGAGGCGAGTCGTTCGCCATCGAAGCGTTGACGAAGACACTGTTCCAGTTCGATGAGATTCATGCGGTTGATGTGCTTGTAGACGGCCAAGCGGCCGAGAGCCTGATGGGGCACGTCACGCTTGAGCATCCGTTCCATCGAGAATAATACGAATTTTTTTTGGGAATAGAGGCAGGAATTGCCCCTGTTCTTATCGAAATTGAACTCCTATAGCAATTTTTTGGACTACTAGAGGAAGGGGTTTACAAATGCAATCGAATGATACACAACCGAAGCGCAAGCTCCATACGCTTGGCAGCGCGCTGCTCGCCGTCTCGCTGACGCTGACTTCCGCGCCAATCGCCGTCTTGGCGGCAGAGTCCGGACTGACGTCGCAGACTCCATCTTCGTCCGCGGGGGTAAGCCCGGTGTTCAGCGACGTCAATTTGGGGTTCTGGGCTGAGAAGCATATACATAAGCTCGCCGCTTTGGATATTTTGAAGGGCAACAACGGCAAATTCCGCCCGAATGACGACGTAACCCAGCAGGAAGCGATCACGATGGCGATTCGCTTCATGGGACTGCAGGGAGAATTGAACTCTTCCGATTCGGTCGCTCTTCCGGCCGACTTCAAGGTCGGCAACACTTTCAAGCCGTATGTCGTGCTTGCCTTCCAGAAGGGGCTTCTCGACAAGAACGAGGAGATGGCGAATCCGGATCCGTTGATCAGTTGGGGCGAGAAGAAGGCGACGCGCGAATGGATTACGAAAATTCTCGTGCGTGCCGTCGGCAAAGAAGAGGATGCCAAGCAGACGAAGAATAAGCAGACCTCTTTCGCCGATAATAGCAAAATTTCCCCGACTGCGCTCGGCTATGTCAATACTGCCGTCGATTTGAAGCTGGCAGCCGGCCTGAACGGCAATAAATTCGATCCGCAGGGCAAGGTCACGCGCGCGCAGCTTGCAACCTTTTTCAGCCGCGGGGAGGAGATAGCTGACATCCAGCGCGAGAATGAGTCGATTGGTTATATGATGGCGCTGACCGACAAGGAAATCCGCTTGTATGGGGAGGACGGCCAGTCTTCGACGTTCCGCCTTGATGAGAACACGATGTACTACCGGGCCGATGTGGAGGGCACGTTCAAAGCTTCCGATCTGGCGCTTTATACGAAGGTCCGCGTTATCGGCAACGGTGGAGTCGGCGCCTTCGTCGAGCAGCTTGACAGCGCGCCGCAGGTGGAAACCTCTCTAGCGACGCTGAAATACGCTGTCGGCTCGGAGAACAAGCTGTACGTGAAGCGTGACGGCACTGAGGATCTGACGGAAATCTTCTACGATGCATCGACGTCGTTGAAAGACGCGAGCGGCAACTCAGTCCAGGCATCGCAACTGTCGACGGATAGCGTGCTTGAGATTAAGAGAGCAACCTTCACCTCCGATCGCAACGTGATCGAGATTCAAGTGAAGTCCGGCCCTGTCAACAAGTCGGACAAGGGCACGATTATCGCCGTTGATGCGACCAACCGCTCCATTACGATAAAGCCGGAGAGCGGAAGCGAAGAGACATTCACCGTCGCTGAGGACGCGGGTGTGCGCTACAAGGATCAACTGATGAACGGAATCCAGGATTTGAAGCCGGATTCGACAATCTCCTACGTGGTCAAGAACAGCATCGTGCAGTCGATTGAACTGACGGGGCTGACGGAGAGAACGGTGACGGGCCGTCTATACGAGAAGGGCGCCGCGAAGACAAGCTTGACGATCCGCAAGGAGAACGACAAGCTGGAAGCGAACATGATCGCGCCAAACGTGGAAATCATTATGGAAGGCATCAAGGCTCCGACGTTCGAGGATCTGGTTGCCGGAGAGTTCGGCGATCGGGTGGAGCTGACGTTGAACAGCGATGATCTGGTGACGAAGATCGAAGTGCTCGATCGCAAGCTGGAGACGCTTATCGGGGTAACGGTTATCAATTATGACAGAAGGAACAATCTGTTGACCGTGATGGACGCGAACGAAGTGCCGTACGTCCTGAAATTGACGAACGAGACCCGCTTCGAGCGCAACGGGGAGAAAGTGTATCTTGATGCTGTCGTAAGCGAGCTGCGAGACGGCAAGAAGAAAGCAAATATTCAGCTTACCGCCAATCAAGCGCTGCTGGTTCAATTCGTCAACAAGTTCGAAGGCACATTTATTTCTGCGAGCAGCGCCGCCAAGACGGTGACGCTGAAGCTGGACAACGGCACGGCGGTTACGCTGCCTTACAAAAACAATACATTGAACGTGGCAAAATTTGATAAGTCGAGCGCGACGGTTGCCGATCTTCATAGCGGCGATTATATCGTGGCCTACTTGACGGACGATCAGGCGACCGTCAACTCCCTGGCGCTGCGCACGATCGAGCAGTTCGAGGTGCAATCCGTCGATACGCCGCGGAACCGCATCCATCTGCGCACGTCTGGATCGACGGTAGAGGAGTTCAGTGTAGGCAGCACGTCATTCTATGATAAGGACGGCAAAAGCATCAAGCTGGCCGATATCAAGCCGAACGAATATCTTAATGTGGTGATGGACGGCCGCAATTTCGTCGAAGCAAGAAAGGTGCAAGTGACCTATGGACGCATCGAATCGATTGATGCTTCTACCGGGGTGCTGATGGTTCGCGACAATGAGGGCAGCGCATCGGTGCACCAGCTCGGCCAAAATCCGGTGATTCAAGTGGACGAGTCTTCCGCCAGCAGTGTCAATGCACTCAAAGTCGGCGATCGGGTCTTTGTCCGCAAGAGCGTTGACGGTCTGTGTACCGTCAATCTCATTACCGGCATGAAGAAGAGCTTTTGGAAAGTAAGCGGGGATGAACTGTACGTGAAGCGTTCGCTTGCGGAGAGCAATTTTATCTTCAACCTGGCGCCAAATGTGTATGTTCATTCCAATGGGGACAAAATTTCATTATCCACGATAAAAGAAGGCAGTGATATTATGCTCTATATCGTGAAAAAAAAGGTGGTTGAAATCGAAAGAATGTCTTAAAATATAGTTGGAATTGACCGTCCTATCCCTGTTCAGGGATGAGACGGTTTTTACCTAAGGAATGAGGGAAACCATTGGCAACCAGTGCACGTGTACGCCGAATTTTGGACACGATCGCCAGCATGTATCCGGATGCGCATTGCGAGTTGATCCATTCCAATCCGTTCGAATTGACGATTGCCGTATTGTTGTCGGCCCAATGCACGGATGAGACCGTCAATAAGGTAACCGCAGACTTGTTCCGGAAGTATAAGCGTCCCGAGGATTATTTGGCGGTTCCGCTGGAGGAACTGCAGGCGGACATCCGGCGCATCGGGCTGTATCGCAACAAGGCAAGCCATATTCAGAAGCTGTGCCGCATGCTGCTCGACAAGTATGACGGCGAGGTGCCTCGGGAGCATGTCCAATTAACCGAGCTTCCCGGTGTTGGCCGCAAGACAGCGAATGTCGTCGTCTCCAATGCGTTCGGCGTGCCGGCGATCGCGGTCGATACGCATGTGGAACGGGTAGCCAAGCGTTTGAAGTTGGCCGATGAACAGAACAGCGTGCTGGAAGTGGAGAAGAAGCTGATGCGCAAAGTTCCACGGGATGAATGGACGCTTACGCATCACCGGCTTATCTTTTTTGGACGTTATCATTGCAAAGCGCAGTCGCCCCGATGCGAGATTTGTCCTCTCATCGATTGCTGCCGCGTGGGAAAAGCACGTATGAAAGCGACCAAACCAAGAAAGACTGGAAAATAAAAGAATGTGAATAGGAGCGGTCGCAATGAGATGCATTTCTGTCTATACGAATGATTTTGAACAGTTTTCCAATATTTACGAGACCATCATTCAGACTCCGCTGCAGGAGGATGAAGAGAAGGAAGTGGATGGCGTCACGATATACGGAGCCGGCGAGGTGCCGGCGCAATATGTGGATCGCATGCGCCAGAAACGGGAGGTCGTCGTGATGAAGGTGAAGGATTTGGACATCACCATTTTGCAGCACGGCAAGCAGTTTGAAATTATCGTCCCTGAACAAAAAATATGGTAAACTAGAAACCGAGTCTCTGGCAGATCCTGCCAAGGCTCGGTTTTTATGATGCTCGATGCAGTGCGGCGCACGCTGAAATGAGATGAGTTGAAATACTTTCGATATCAAAAAGGCATCAATTTGAGGATAACGCTTGCCATGTATGGAAGGGTAAGCGTTATTGCACTTGTAGCGGCTAGGATCGAAGGAAATCAGATGATTTAAAAGAGAACATCGGATTCGTTCCCTGAATTCTCGAAATAGGAAGTCATAACCGGAATTACGAGCGAATTGCCGTTTTGCCGTTGGAATGGGCCGATGATAAACTGCAATACATCTAATGAATGCGCGTTCAAAATGTGTGCCTACCGATTCGTTTCGGTGTGCCGTGTCGCCGGGGGCAGATGATTTGAGCAGTTACCACGAAAGACATCTAGAGAGGAGAAGTCGGATGAACGTCTTCAAACAGCTCGGATCGTTCTACTGGCCCAAACGAGGCCTGCTCTTCGCATCGGTGTTTTGCTTGATTGTTGCGACGGCGCTCGGATTGGTTTATCCCAATCTGCTGCGTATTCTCATCGACGACGTGATAGCAAAAAAGCAGTTCGAATCGGTGCCTTGGCTGGCAATAACGGTCGTTGTCGTTGTCAGTATCAAAGGCACTTTGCAATTTTTTCACGGATTTTTTGGCGGACGCCTGGGGAATCATGTAGCCTATGAAATGAGAGGCGCCTGCTATCGCAAACTGCAATTTTTATCATTCCGCTATTATGACAAGGCAAGAACGGGCGACCTGATGTCTCGCCTGACAGCCGATTTGGAAGCGATTCGCAACTTCATCGGGTTCGGGTTCGCTCAGATCCTGAACATGGTTCTGATGGTGGTTTCTGGCTCGGCGATGATGTTCTCGATCGATTGGGGGTTAACGCTAACCACCCTCGTCTCTATTCCGTTTCTCGTGTTCGTTGCCTTCCGCTTCGAAGCGAGAATTCATCCGGCTTTCCGGGAAATGCGGATTGCCTTTAGCCAATTGACGACAGCGGTCCAGGAGAATATTACCGGCGTGCGCACGGTCAAATCGTTCGCGCGCGAAAGCCATGAAGTCGATAAGTTCTCCGATCGGAACGAGACGTACAAGGCAAACCAAATCTATGCATCGACCTTGTGGGGACGCTATTTTCCGTTAATGGAAATGCTCGCCTGCTTCTGCATCGTCCTCCTTATTGCAGTGGGGGGAACCAAGGTTATCAACCGTTCCATGTCGCTTGGTGAATTGGTATCGTTCTTTAGCATGATCTGGTACATTATCGGGCCCATGTGGGGCGTAGGCTTCCATATTAACAACTATACGCAATCGAAAGCGTCCGGTGAACGGGTGCTGGAGCTGCTGGATACGCCGGTAGACGTTGAGAGCCAGCAAGATGCGATTGTGCTCGATGACAGCCAGGTCAAAGGCCATATCCTGTTCAATGACGTGACATTCCGCTATGATGACGATGCGGACGCCATCTGCAATGTGACGATGGATGCACAGCCCGGAAAGGTCATCGGCCTGCTCGGTGGAACCGGTTCGGGGAAGACAACGATGATCCAGTTGCTGATGCGGGCCTATGATGTGAACCAAGGCAGCATTTTACTGGATGGACAAGATATCCGCAAGCTGGACATTCGAAGCCTGCGGAGCCAGATGGCGGCCGTATTTCAGGAGACGTTCTTGTTCTCATCTTCCATTTACAATAATATCGCCTACGGGTGCGATGATGCGACGATGGAAGATGTCATTCGGGTAGCCAAGCTGTCCAAGGCGCATGACTTCATCATGGAGCTTCCGCTCGGCTACGATACGATTGTCGGGGAACGCGGGCTCGGCCTCTCCGGAGGCCAGAAGCAGCGGATCGCGATCGCGCGCGCTGCTGAAGGATCCGAAGGTGCTTATTTTGGACGATGCGACCAGTGCTGTAGACATGGAGACCGAGCATGAGATTCAAGCCGGCTTCCAAGCGGTGATGAAGGGGCGTACGGTGTTCATCATTGCGCACCGCATTTCGTCTCTGCGTCATGCAGATGAGATTATTGTCCTCGACAAGGGTGAGATGATTCAACGCGGCACGCATGACGAGTTGATTCAGGTGCCGGGCACCTATCAGGATATCTATCAAATTCAATATGCAGACCAGTTGCAGGGCGCTGCGGCAGGCATAAGAGAGAAGGTGCGAGTATGAGCGCGATGAACGAAGCGGCTGCCGCCGGCCCGGAGGGGCGGGAGCATTCGCAGGATACGGCACAGACGCGATCACGGTTCGTCTATCAGGATGACGAGCTCATCGAGAAGCCGTTCAACTGGGCCCAGATGCGCCGCTTGCTCGTCTATATGAAGCCATACCGCAAGCAGCTGCTTCCGGTGCTCATCATCATGACGGTGCTTGGCACCGTTACGAAGCTGGCGATTCCGTTCCTCATCAGCTATGCGATTGACCATGCGATACAACCGGTCGGCTCCTTTCATTTCTATGATAAGCGTCCGGCGGGTTCCGTACTCGTTCGCATTACCAACGACGTCAACTCGCTACAGGATCTGTTCACGAACGGCGCCGTAAATACCCTTGTTGACTGCTTGCAGTTGCTCGGGATTATCATCATCTTGCTGTTCCTCAATGTACAGCTGGCGGTCGCCGTTATGGTTACGGTCCCGATCATGTTCCTGATCTCGACCAAGCTGCGTAAAAAGATCCGCTTCGCCTGGCAGGATGTTCGCATAAAGCAGTCGCGCATCAACTCCCACTTGAACGAAGCGATTCAAGGAATCCGGGTTACGCAGGCGTACACGCAAGAACAAGCGAACATGGAATATTTCGAGCACATGAACCAGGTTAACAAGAAATCATGGGATCGGGCGTCCGCCATGAACCAATCGTTCGGACCGATCATCGAGGTGACGAGCGCTGTCGGATCGTTCATCCTGTTCATGCTCGGCTCGCATCTCGTGCAGACCGGGGCGATTACGGTCGGCGTTCTGTTCGCCTTTGCGCAGTATATCGGGAACTTCTGGGAGCCGATCAACCGGCTCGGCCAGATGTATTCGCAGATGCTGATCGCGATGGCTTCGTCGGAGCGCATCTTTGAATTCATGGATGAGTGCCCGACCATCGCGGAGAAGGAGCAGGCACGGAAGTTGCCAGAAGTGTGCGGCGACATTAGCTTCGAAAACATTGTGTTCGAATACGAGCAAGGCCGCCCGGCGCTGAGCAACATCTCGCTGTCCGCCAGAACGGGCGAATCGATTGCTCTCGTCGGCCATACCGGCTCCGGGAAAAGCACCATCATCAGCCTGCTCAGCCGGTTCTATGATCCGACGAAAGGCCGCGTGCTCGTGGACGGCATCGATATTCGGGATGTGACGCTGGAAAGTCTTCGCTCCCAGATCGGCATCGTGCTGCAGGATACGTTCATCTTCTCGGGCACGATTCGCGACAATATCCGCTTTGGGCGGCTTGATGCGACGGATGCGGAAATTGAAGCGGCCGCCAAAGCGGTGTTCGCTCATGACTTCATTATCAAGCTGAAGGACGGCTATGACACCGAGGTGCAGGAGCGGGGCAATCTGCTCTCCATGGGACAGCGACAATTGCTCTCGTTCGCCCGGGCGCTGCTGGCGAATCCGCGCATCCTTATTCTGGACGAGGCGACAGCCAGCATCGACACCGAGACCGAACTGAAAATCCAGGGGGCGCTAATGACGCTGCTGCAGGGCCGGACTTCGTTCATCATTGCCCATAGGCTCTCGACGATTCGCCACTGCGATAACATCATCGTCCTGGATCATGGGGTGATTCAGGAGCAGGGCACCCATCAAGAACTGATGGCCAAGCAAGGAACTTACTACGGCCTCGTCGCCGCCCAATACAAGTATATGTAAGGGTCTTGTTCATTGCAGAGAAGAAGGGGCTCGTTTGCAAATCGGAACGCGAACAGGTATTCTAATACCATATCGCATGTATTGTCATTCGCATGGCTGAATACGTAACAAGTCGGCTGTCTTTAGTCGGAGAACCGGAGTACCCGGGCAATGCTGAGGGAGGATGGATATGCAACGCAGACCGATCTCACAATTATGGAGTTGGTTATTTATATTCGGGTGTTTAGCTACGGTTCTGCTGATCATCGGTTTTGGCTTCGGGGTAGCGGATATTTTGCGTCCGGCGTCCGTACCGTTCACGGATAAGCCGGAGATGAAGCTGCCGTCTGTGGAGGAGACGAGCCGATCGAAGGAACTGCTGATTGCGTCGCTGGGCGATTCGCTGACGAGAGGCACCGGCGACCCTACGGGAGAGGGTTATGTGCGCCGGACGGTCTCCTTGTTGCAGGAAGGTACGGATAAGCCGGTCACGCTGCTTAATAATATGGGGATCAACGGCTTGAGGGCAGAACAGTTAGCCGAACGCATGGAGCAGGAGAGTACCGGGTACGTGCTGAAGAAGGCGAATGTCATATTGCTGACGATTGGCGGCAACGATCTGTTCCAAAGCGCCCAGAGCGAGCAGATGAGCCCATCCGCGATGGATGAGCGCACGCTGCTGGCGAAGACCGAGAAAGGGACGGCCGATTTGCAGCGCATTTTGGAGGGCATCCGCCGTTGGAACAAGGATGCGCTTATCGTATATATCGGACTCTATAATCCCTTTGCGGATCTGAAGGAAATGAGGCAGATTGGGAATACGGTCGTGCAAAAGTGGAACGATGAGGCGTTTCGCATCATCAACCAGGACGAGAACATGCTGCTCGTACCAACGTTCGACTTGTTCCAGCACAATAACCGAAGTTATTTGTCTTCGGATCATTTTCACCCGAACGGGGAAGGCTATCAAGCGATTGCGGAGCGCATCGTCCAGAGCATCCGGTAAGGAGCCCGTAAGAGGAGGAAGCTTATGAGCATGGATTCATCCATCGTCCTGTCGGTGCAGCAGGTCGTGAAGCGGATCGGCCGCAAGTCCATTATTAACAATGTCACTTTCGATGTGCGGGCAGGTGAAATCTTCGGCTTTCTCGGCCCGAACGGGTCGGGCAAGACGACGACGATCCGCATGCTGGTCGATCTTATTAAGCCGACATCCGGGCGCATTCAAGTGTGTGGATTCAATGTGAACCGCGAGCCGGAGCGGGCCTTGCGCTATGTTGGATCCATTGTCGAGAACCCGGAGATGTATAACTTTTTGACTGGGTGGGAAAATTTAGAACATTTCGCCCGCATGATGCCGGAGTTGGGACCCGAACGAATTCAGGAGGTCGTCGATATCGTTGGCCTGTCCAACCGGATTCATGATCGGGTCAAAACCTATTCTCTCGGCATGAGGCAGCGTCTTGGCATTGCGCAGGCGCTGCTTGGGCGGCCGAAACTCCTTATTTTGGATGAGCCGACGAACGGGCTGGACCCGCTCGGTATCAAGGAACTGCGCGCCTTCATTCGTGAGCTGGCCGACAGCGGCATGGCCGTATTCGTCTCCAGCCATCTGCTGAGCGAGATTCAGCTGATGTGCGATCGCGTAGCGATTATTAGTCGCGGGAAGGTGTTGGCTGTCGATGATGTCGAACGGCTGTTGACGGGGAGGAATCAATTCGTTGTCTGGCAGGCACAGCCGGCCGCCAAGGCGCGGGAGATTCTGGAGCGCAGCGGTGCGGTCCGGTTCTATAACCGGGAAGAGGGCGTCATTGACGCAGCGGCGCTCGTGGGTATGCCGGAGGACGCGATGTTGACGGAGACGGCTCCGGAACGGATTGCGGTTCTGAACCGAAGCTTGCTGGATGCGGGCATTGAAGTGGAAGGAATCCAACGCATTTTGCCGACCCTAGAACAGCTATTTTTGGAATTAACGGAGGGGGAGCGCATTGAGTAGCCTGTTGCCCTTGATTCAGAACGAGACGATCAAAGTGTTGAGGAAAAACCGCTTCTATATCATCCTGCTTATCCTTATCATTATGATTCCGGTCTTTACCTACGCGCAAATGAAAATCGTGGACAACAATCGCGAGAAATTTAAGCAAGACTGGCGTCTAGAGTTGCAGCAGCGGATTACGGACATCCAGAACTCGCTTGGCAGCGACCGGGTGCCGGAGGAGTGGAAGAAGTACCGGCGCATCGTACTGCAGCAGCTTCAATATAATCTTGATCACGATATCAATCCGAGCGACCCGAATGGGGTTACCTTTACCCGTACCTTTTTGGACAATTCTGTCACGCTATTCATTCCGCTGCTCGTCATGGCGATTGCGAGCGACATCGTGTCCTCGGAACGTTCGGCGGGCACGATCAAGATGCTGCTGACCCGGCCGATCCGGCGCTGGAAGGTGCTGCTGAGCAAATGGATTGTGCTCATGATGTTCACCGGCATCATCGTATTTTTGACAGCGCTGCTATCCTATCTTATCTCTGGGCTCGTCTTCGGTTACAGCGGCTGGACCTATCCGATCTTCACCGGCTTTTCCTTGACCGACACGGATGTCAATTTCGAGGCGGTGCATACCGTGCCTTCCTGGCTCTATATGCTTATGCAGCTTGGACTTGTCTGGTTCTCGAGCATTGTCGTCGCCGCGCTCGGCTTTATGATTTCAGTGCTTGTCCGCAGCACGGCAGCCAGCATCGTGATACTGATGGCGACTTTAATCGCCGGATCGATTCTATACAACATGGCCTCTTCCTGGCCGACAGCGAAATATTTATTCATGATTAACCTGAAGCTAACGGATTATTTGGCGGGAACCCCGGCTCCCGTAGAAGGGATGACGCTGCCGTTTTCTCTTGCCGTATTAACGGTATGGGGGGCTGCCGGATTGATTGTGGCATTCCGAGTCTTTACGAAACAGGATATATTGAATTAGAATAGACAAGTACTTGTTTTCCTTGTTCGTAAAGATTTTCGGACAAACTTATCAAGAATGTAAAGCATCTGTTTGCATCCGGACGATTTACATGGTGGGAGTGGTCTCCCTTCCTGCGGGTGCGACAGATTTTCTTTTGATTATGAACAGAACCATTTGAATGAAGGATTGAAGGAGGAGCTGGAATGGTCGAGCAATTCGATTTGTTCAATCAGCTGCCGGGCAATGAGGGAGCATCGGGGAACCGGAACGGGGAATATGGAGCGGACGATATACAGGTCCTGGAAGGGCTTGTTGCGGTTCGCAAGCGTCCAGGCATGTACATTGGCAGTACAAGTTCCTCGGGGCTGCATCATCTGGTATGGGAGATCGTGGATAATGCCGTGGACGAGCATTTGGCCAGGTTTTGCTCCCAGATCGATGTAACAATTCATAAGGATCAGTCGGTGACGGTCCGTGACAACGGGCGCGGCATCCCGACAGGCATGCATAAGACAGGCGTTCCGACGCCCCAGGTCGTCTATACGGTACTGCACGCGGGCGGCAAGTTCGGCGGCGCGGGATATAAGAAATCAGGAGGCTTGCACGGGGTCGGGGCTTCGGTGACGAACGCGCTCTCGGAGTGGCTTGTGGTGGAAATTTACCGCGACGGGCATATTCATAGACAGCGCTTCGAATCATGGATGGAGGAGAACGGGACGGAGCATGTCGGGGAGCCGGTGACTGGTCTCGAGAGGTTGGGGAATACGAACAAGACCGGCACGAAGGTAACCTTCAAGCCGGATGCCAAAGTGTTCCATGGCAATATTCATTTGAGCTATGACAATCTGGCGGAGCGGCTGCAGGAGATCGCCTTCCTCAATTCAGGCCTGAAAGTTACGCTGAAGGATGAGCGAACCGACAAGGAGGATACCTTCTGCTATGGAGGCGGGGCAAGCGAGTTTGTCCGATTTTTGAATGAAGGCAAAAGCGTTCTGAATGAGGTCGTTCATTTCGTAGCCGAGAAGGACGAGACGGAAGTGGAGGTCGCTCTTCAGTATAATGATGGCTATACGGAGACGATCGCTTCGTTCGTCAATTCGATTCCGACGCGCGGCGGCGGTACGCACGAGACGGGTTTCAAGACCGCCTATACGCGCGTGATGAATGAATATGCGCGCAAGAACAACCTGCTGAAGGAGAAGGACAAAAATCTCGACGGCAACGACCTGCGTGAAGGCATGATGGCCGTCATCAACGTGAAAATGTCGGATGTCGAGTTCGTCGGACAGACGAAGGATCAACTGGGCAGCGCGTCTGCGCGCAGCGCGGTCGATACGATCGTGTCCGAGCATATGAGCATTTTCCTGGAGGAAAACCCGCAAGTCGCTCAGATGCTCGTCAAGAAGGCGATCCAGGCCTCCAAGGCGCGCGAGGCTGCGCGCAAGGCGAGAGAAGAAGTGCGCAGCGGCAAGAAGCGGAGCGAGAGCTCGAACCTGAACGGGAAGCTGACGCCGGCCCAGTCGAAAGATTATTCGCGCAATGAGCTCTTTATCGTCGAAGGGGACTCGGCGGGCGGATCAGCGAAGCAGGGAAGGGATTCGCGTGTCCAGGCGATATTGCCGCTGAAGGGCAAGCCGTTGAATCCGGAAAAAGCCAAGCTGGCGGACATACTGAAAAATGATGAGTACCGCACGATCATTCACGCGATCGGGGCGGGCGTCGGTACGGAATTCGAAGCGGAAGAGAGCAATTACGCCAAGATCATCATCATGACCGATGCCGATACCGACGGCGCGCACATTCAAGTGCTGCTTCTGACGTTCTTCTATCGCTACATGAAGCCGCTGATCGATCAAGGCAAGGTGTATATTGCGCAGCCTCCTTTATATAAAATTATGCATAAAAAAGGGAAGCATGCGACGGTACGCTACGCTTGGTCGGATGAGCAGCTAAGCAATTATTTGAAGCAGTTCGGATCGAGCGCCGAGATTCAGCGGTACAAAGGGCTCGGGGAAATGAATCCGGATCAGCTCTGGGAGACGACCATGGACCCAGAGACCCGCACGCTGCTGCAGGTGCGCATTGAGGATGCGGCCAAGGCGGAGCGCAGAGTGTCGACGCTGATGGGCGACAAGGTGGAGCCGCGCAAGCGCTGGATCGTGGAGAATGTGGATTTTGCGGAGTTCGAGCAATAGAAAGGTGAGAAACTGATGAGCGTATCGGAACAATTCAAACCAGCGTTTCTAGAAGATGTTGTCGGCGACCGGTTCGGCCGGTATTCCAAATATATCATCCAGGATCGTGCGATTCCCGATGTCAGGGACGGCCTCAAGCCGGTCCAGCGCCGCATTCTGTATGCGATGTATGAATCCGGCAATACGCCGGACAAGCCGTACCGCAAGTCGGCGAAGACCGTCGGGGACGTCATGGGGAACTACCATCCGCACGGGGATGCGTCCATTTATGACGGCATGGTGCGCATGGCCCAGCCTTGGAAAATGGGGCATGTGCTCGTAGACGGGCACGGCAACTGGGGCTCGCAGGATGATGACCCGGCAGCTGCGATGCGGTATACGGAAGCGCGCCTGTCTCCAATAGCAATGGAACTGCTGAGAGATATTGAGAAGGATACTGTCCAGTTCCGTCCGAACTTCGATAATACGGACAAGGAGCCTTCCGTTCTGCCAGCACGCTTTCCGAATCTGCTTGTGAACGGGGTCAGCGGGATTTCTTCCGGCTTCGCAACCGAGATTCCTACCCATAATTTGCGTGAGATCATCGATGCCTGCACGGCGTTGATCGACCAGCCGGCGATGGAGCTGGACGATCTGATGCGGATCGTGCAAGGGCCTGATTTCCCGACTGGCGGGATGATTATGGGGGAAGGCGGAATTCGCGATGCCTATCGGACCGGCAAGGGCCGGATTTACATTCGGGCGAAGACGGAGATCGAGGATATCCGCGGCGGCAAACAGCAGATTGTCATTACCGAAATTCCGTATCAAGTCGTCAAAGCGCGGCTCGTCACGTCTATGGAAAATATCCGGCTGGAAAAAAAGGTGGACGGCATTGCGGAGGTTCGGGACGAGAGCGGCCGCAGCGGCTTGCGTATCGTCGTTGAGCTGAAGAAGGATGCGGATGCAAACGGGATTCTGAATTATTTGCTGAAAAAGACGGATCTGCAAATCGTCTATAACTTCAATATGGTCGCGATTGTGAACAAGGCACCGCAGCAGCTCGGCCTCAAGCCGATGCTGGAACAGTACATCAGCCATCAGAAGGAAGTCGTTACGAACCGTACCCGATACGATCTGAATAAATTGGAGGACCGGGCCCATGTGCTCGAAGGCTTGGTCAAAGCGCTCGATATTTTGGATGACGTTATCGCGACGATCAAGGGCTCCAAAAACCGTCAGGACGCGCAAACCAATCTGATGAACAAGTACGGCTTCACGGAGCGGCAGGCTGATGCCATCCTGACGTTGCAATTATACCGTCTGACCAATCTGGAGCTGACGGCCCTGACGAAGGAGCTTGACGAAATTCGGAAAAAAATTACGGAGTACCGCGCGATTCTGGATAATGAGCGCAAGCTGCTTTCCATTATCAAGAAAGAACTGAGCGAAATCCGCAATAAATACGGCATCGACAGACGCTCGGTCATTCAGGGCGAGGTTGAGGAGATCAAGGTCAACCTGGAAGTGATCGTCAATGCCGAGGATGTCATGGTGACACTGTCGAACGAAGGCTACATCAAGCGGACAAGCCTGCTCTCGTTCACCCGTTCGGGTGGGGAGTGGAAAGGCTCCGGCGTAAAGGAAGGCGACTACATCCGCCATGTATTCGAGGTCAATACACTGGATAGGCTGTTGCTTTTCACACAGCGTGGGCAGTATTTCTCGCTGCCGGTTCATCTGCTGCCCGAATTCAAATGGAAGGACAACGGCACTGCTATCGTGAATGTGATTCCGATCGGGAAGGAAGATCGCATCGTCAGCGTCATTCCTGTTAAATCGTTCGCCGATGAGCACTCCTCTTTGTTGTTCGTCACCCGGCGCGGCCAGGTGAAGCGAACGCTGCTCAAGGAGTATGAGACGAATCGTTCCGGGGCGATCGCGGCTTGCAAGGTCTTGAACTCCGACGAAGTGCTGACCGTACTGCCGAGCGACGGCTCGCATGATCTGCTGCTTGTGACGAAGCTCGGGATGTCCATCCGCTTCGCCGAAGAAGAGGTTAGCTTGATGGGACGGGCCGCCGGCGGCGTGCGCGGCATCCAGCTGAAGGAAGACGATGATGTCGCTGCGGTGCTTCAAGTCATTGGAGACGAAGGGGAAATAACGGTCATGTCGGATCTCGGATGGGGCAAGCGTTCGCTCCTGCTCGACTATCCGACCCAAGGCCGCGGCGGCAAAGGGATCGCCACCTTCGAGTTCAAGGAAGGCAAGCGCGTGAAACCGAACGGTTCCCGCCTGATCGGAGCTTTCTTCAGCCAGACTGCCTATCCGATTACGTTCATTACCGATGCAGGGCATGCCCATACGCTGCTGACCGAACAGGCGCCATTGATGGATCGGAAAGCGCAAGGCCGCTCCCTCATGCCGATGGACAAAGGGGAAGAGATCGCAGCGGCGGTGGTGATCGGCCCGTGCGGCGATTAGTCAAACGGCTTGTGCGGAGGATGCAGATCATCATGCATGCGGATGATCCATTCTAACAGGACCCGCAGGGGCACCGGTTCATCGAGCCGGTCGACCCACTGCGGGTCTTGCTGCAGGAATCCGGCCTTCATGGCCTTGTGGATAAGCTCGTCATCGGTGAACTTCATCAGCATTCCTCCTCGCTATGCGGTATAAGTAGACGGGTCATTCGCCCATGCTTTAACTTATGCGCATCAGGGCCGCAGCGTGCGCAATCCGGCCGGGAGCCGCGTTGGCGGAGGGGAAGAATGGACGCGAGCGTAGCTGAAAGGATGACCGCGCGTGGATCATGTGGTATAATTTACTTGTTTTTGGGAATCGGAAATTGGAGTAACTGAATTCGGCACGGAGAAAAGGGGGAAGCAGCGGATATGCATGCAACCGAATTTGCCAAGCTATGGTCGAAGTTGTCGAAGGATTACAAGGGGGTTATGGATGAAGCACTGGCGCCCAGTCTGACAGAAAGCCAGCTTGCCGTCCTAGAGCTGGTGGCGGAGTATGGCAAGGTGAAGCCTTCCGATTTGCTTCCGCATCTGGCGACGACTCCGGCAGCGATTACGACATTGCTCGATCGAATGGAGAAGAATGCGCTCATTATGCGTGAACGCGACTCGGCCGACCGGCGAATCGTGTGGATTCAGGCTACTCCGTTCGGAGAACAAGAGATGCGGCGCGGTATCGAGATTCGGGAATCGTATTGGAATGACACGTTGCATCGCATCTCTACCCATAATCAGCAGCTGCTCATTCTGTTGCTGGGCAAGCTTGCGAATAAGCCGGCCGCCCCCGATATTGGCAGCGACCGGAATGAAGCGTTGATCTCCAGTGCGGCAGGGGGGCACCGTTCGCGCTAGTGGGCCGGCAGTGCCTGCAGCAGCACCGGCAGTTCGGACATGGAGGAGATATGGCTGGCTGCCCGCTGCTTCATGTTGGACATCTGCTGCCGTTGTTGCCTGGTGAACCGTGTATCCGCCATATCCTTCAAGACGGAGGATAGTGGAATGACGCTGTAATTCCGTTTTTCACGCGGCCCGTTAATGTACACCCATGTCGGCTCAGCCGAAATTTCCTTCAGCTCGATCGTTCCTTCCGGCATATGCTTCTCAATTGTGACACCGAAGATGAGACCGATATCTTTGCCGTCTCCTTGTTGATTCGAGATAAAATTGCCCAATGAATAAATAATAAGTCCATCTCGCGTCTGGCCGTGCTTATCCTTGACGGTCAAGCGTTCATAAGGCTGAAGTACATGCGGGTGCGAGCCAAGAATGATATCGGCTCCGGCCTGGACGAGCTTATGCGCCAGCTGAATCTGTTCTTTGTTCGGATTCGGATCGTACTCGGTTCCGAAATGCAGGGCGACGGTCACGACGTCGGCTCCCGCTGAGCGGGTCTTCTGAATATCTTCGATCATGCGCTTTTCATCAATAAGGGAGACGAGGTACGGTTTATCCTGGGGAAGCGGGATTCCGTTCGTCCCGTATGTATAAGCAAGAATCCCCATCGTTATCCCGTTCTTTTCCATCAGTGTCGGCTGTCTGGATTCCCATAGGGAAGCCGAGATGCCCTTCGTGACGAGGTCGCGCTCCTCGAGCACTTCTCTCGTTCGTAGCGCACCGCTTTCCCACCGGTCCAGCGTGTGATTGTTCGCGGCGGTGACAATGTTGAAGCCAGCATCCTTCAGCGCGTCGGCCAGCTCGGGCGGCGCATTGAACATTGGGTAGCCTGTATACACCTTCTCGCCCCCAAGCAAGGGGGTCTCTAGATTCGCCCAGCACCAGTCGGCTTCCTGCAGCAGCGGCTTCACGTTCGTGAAGAACCCTCGGAAATCATACTTTTCTGTCTTCGGATTCAGATAAGCCGGGAACTGCGGCGAATGCATCATAATATCTCCTACGGCCAGGAGCCTCCCGCTTAGCGTATACGGCTCGGCTTCAACGGGAGGCTCTCCGGCCTCCAGCGCGGCCGTCTCCCCCTGATGTTCATGAGGATCGGGGGCGGGGGAACCGCAGGCGGTCAGCAGCAGGAAGACCATCATTGCATAGATGAATCTCCTGCCGTCATTGAATCGATACTTGTTCATAATATGCCGCTCCTTTCTCTTAAAAAGCGGGCAGCATCAATCAAGGATGCTGTACTTCCACAGGGTCCAAGGGTATTCATAAGGCGGGGTGGAATCGAACTCCATCTCCGTCTTCGTTACCGGATGGGGAAAGGCCAACCGTCGCGACCATAGCGCGAGCTGCTGCCCCGGCCGATTCAGCTCGGCCCCGTATTTTTGATCTCCGTACAGCGGGCAGCCCAGCTGCTTCATCTGGACTCGGATCTGATGCGGTCTCCCAGTGTGCAGCGCAATCCGGACAAGCGACATGCCTTCGGCGCTTCCGAGCACCTTATAGTCGAGCACCGCTTCCTTGCCTCCCGTTGTGCCGGGCGGCACGATACGGACGGTATTGATCCGGGCATCCTTGAGCAGCGTATGCTTCAAGGTACCGTGCCGGGAGGCGGGGACGCCATGCACGACGGCGATATATTCCTTGCCCAGCTCTCGCTTGCGGACCGTATCCGACAGCCGGGCGGCCGCCTTCGATGTCTTCGCGAACACCATCGCGCCGCCGACGGGGCGATCCAGCCGGTGAATGAGTCCGAGGTATACATTGCCCGGCTTGTTGTGGCTTATCTTTAAATCCTGCTTGATCGCTGTGAGCATGTCCATATCCCCGGTATCATCGGCCTGAGACAGCAGATTCGGCGGCTTCACCACGACGATGACATGATTGTCTTCGTACAGGACGTCTATGTTCATCACCGGATTCACGCCTCCCAGCGTCCGAGGATGCCGCATGGAAGCACCAGTCCGGATTGCGTGATCGGCAGTCCGATCTCGCCGCTCGTTATCTTTCCTCCGAACCGCTTCTTCATGGTCATGCTGAGCATGTTGTTCAGTACGGACGGGGAGAAGCCGGTCGTATACGAGTTGATAAGCAGGAACAACGGGTTGTACGATATAATTTTCATGCAGGAGGCCAGGAACGGATACAAACTCTGCTCCAGCTTCCACGTTTCACCGCCAGGCCCTCTCCCATACGATGGAGGGTCCATAATAATGGCGTCATACTTGTTGCCGCGGCGCTCCTCCCGCTGCACGAATTTGAGCACATCATCTGTAATGTATCGAACCGGGCGAGAGGCAAGGCCGGACAACTGCACATTTTCTTTGGCCCACTGCACCATTCCTTTGGCAGCGTCCACATGACATACTTCCGCACCCGCATAAGCGCATGCGACGGTCGCGCCGCCCGTATAGGCGAACAGATTGAGCACTTTGATCGGGCGGTCCGCCTGTACTATTTTCTCCATCATCCAGGCCCAGTTCACCGCTTGCTCCGGAAACAGCCCGGTATGCTTGAAGCTGGTCGGGCGGATATGGAACTTCAAGTCGCGGTACTGTATCGACCAGCGTTCCGGAATCGGCTTCTTCATCTCCCAACTGCCGCCTCCCGATGAACTGCGGTGGTAGTGGCCGTGAACCTGATGCCAATGCTTCGACTCCCGTTCGATAGGCCAAATAATTTGCGGGTCCGGACGGCGCAGGATAACATCGCCCCAGCGTTCCAATTTCTCACCGTTTCCGGTATCGATGACCTCGTAATCATGCCAATCTATCGCAGTATACATATTTGAGCACGACCTCCTTTCTGACTGCAGTCACTAAGCGTTATTGTACTATAACCGAACAACGGACGCCAGGAAATTGCATCCAAATATGCCCATATGGCATCATCGGCTGCGTACGGGCACTTGTGAGTGTTTTATTCATGTTGAAACTTGTAGCCTACGCCTCGAACGGTGACGATATAACGGGGATTGGTAGGATCGCGCTCGATTTTTTTCCGCAGATTGCTAATGTGCACCATCAACGTGCGCGTGTCGCCGAAGCTCTCTGAATTCCAGATATGCTGATACAGTTGTTCGAGCTTGAATACTTTGTTCGGCGATTTGGCGAGATAGGTCAATAGATCGAATTCCTTCGCAGACAGAGTGACCGTTCTACCGCCGACCTTCACGTCGTGGCTGAGCAGATTAACCTCCAGTTCGCCATAATTCAATTGGTGGGCAGATGGTGAAGGCAGGATAGCGTAGGATTGCAGCGTTCTGCGCAAGTGAGCCTTGACTCTGGCCACCAGTTGGCCGGGGCTGAACGGCTTCGTGATATAATCATCGCCGCCTACAGTCAGACCCATAATAATATCCATGTCCTCGTTTTTGCAACTGATAAACAATATCGGGACGGTGGATGTTTTGCGTATTTCCTTGCACACTTCGTAGCCATCCAGCGACTTCAGCAAAATATCGAGAATGATAAGATCCGGATGGGTCTCCTTGACCATGTGCAAGGCAGAGTACCCGTTATCCGCCACGAAGACCTGATACCCTTCACGCCTCAAATATAACGAGATAAGCTCGGTGATTTCCCATTCGTCATCAACGATTAATATCCGTACGTCATTCATTACCGGTCATCCCTCCGATCTTCTTCCCATTATAGCGAATGTTGTCAGATGATGACAATCTATTCATGCTTTTTCATAGGAAAAAGTGGAGGCGAGCGTTCTCTAGCACGCACCCCGAGTAGAGTAAGGACGTTCCGACATAAAACGGCGCCTGTCCGATGTGAGGACAGGCGCCGCAGTTCAGGTTCAGGCGAAGGACACATCCAGTCCGGTTCAATACAGTGACAGGGCGAGCGAGTCCATCTCCCGCTTGGAATGCAGGATCGCCTCTGACCCGACAATCTCGATACTGATCAAGGATTCCAGACAGGTCTTAATGGCTTTCTTGCCTGTATGCACCTTCGTGTTCAAAGCTTCCATTAACAACGTGAATGTATTTTTGTGCGATATATTTGTGCAAAAAACGGGAATTTTACGCTCCTGAAAATCGATAAAGACAGTTTTCATCGCAACGGACCTCCTTCAACTTCTGATGATTTCCATCATAGTCATTCTACGAAAGGAACATTAAATGAACATTAAAATCATAAGACAATGTTGTTACAAATCGAAAAAAATGTTATGCAAGGCATGAAATGGAGGCAAAAAATGATGAAAAAATGGCGAAACGCAAAAATCGTATTCCCATTTCTGTCTGCCGTTCTATATGTATGAATGTACGAAGTACCAACACATTTATGAATGTGACGCCGTAGGCAGGGAAGGCGCAGCTTAACACGCCTCCTGTCCTCAGCTATGAAATGCTGGCGTCGACTTGAGCCCAGATCTCATCATCTACTTCCAGGCGAATCTGGTGCCGGAAGGCACGCTGCCCGTATTCCTTGTGGACGTATTGCTCAATCGCTTCCAGCAGGTTCGTCTCGACCCAATATTGATGACGTCCGTTCACCCACACCTCGGCGGTGAATCCGTGTTCCTCGTCCCAACAGAGCTCGACTTCAATATCCGTCGGTTGAACCTGTCTGCGCATCGCCAGGTGCAAGCACACGGCGTTCACGATCTCATCCATGCTAATGCGAAGCTGCATTTAGTTCCACCGCTCGCTTTCCGGCCGCGGTGGCTTGCGGCGATCCTTGAATTTGCGGAAGACCATGACGACGAGCATGAACAGGGCGAAGAGCGCCATGAGATTCACCATCAATCCCAATATTTCTCCGAAGAAGCCCATGTTGCCGAACAATCCGCCGAACAGTATGCCGGCCAGCCCGCCGATCATAAGGCCCTTCATGAAGCTGCCACCGCTAAAAAATCCGCGGTTCCCCGTTGCGCTCGTGCCAGTTGCCTTGGTATTGCTGGTTGAGTCCGCACGATTTACCTGGTTGTTCGTCTCCGCTTTCTTCGGAGCGGGTTGATACTTCTTCACGCCTGAACGGAATGATCCCCCTCGCTTGGCATCCACCAGCGCTGGCGTTGTCACCGCAAACGCGAGCAGGAACACCATCATAACGATTATCCATTTACGCATGAAATGCCTCCTCAAGTAGAGTAGATATATCCCGTTACTAATACGGGCCGAACCGAAAGTGGTTTCAAAAAAATATCGATCTTGTTACAATGAATTTGTCTGTGATGCACATCATAAATACAGGCTCTGTTGCGGCGGATGTTTTACGATGTTTCATTCACGGGAATATTCCCTATTCCCTATTCAGTGAGATGAGAGGGGGAGCCGAATGGATTACCCGACAGCGTACATCAACTTTATGCTGGAATTCCACGGCACGAGGGATTGGTTCGAATGCCACGAGATAATGGAGGCGCAGTGGAAGGCGGAGTCGTCGGCGGAATGCAAGGTCTGGTGGCTGACACTCGTGCAGATCGCGGTTGGCTTGTACCATGAGCGTAGAGGCAATCTGGCTGGGGCTGGCAAAATGCTGCGCGGTGCGCTGGCGCATGCTCCAACGGTTGCATGGGCGCGGTTGGGGATCGACGGCAAGGAGCTTATCGCGCAATTATCGGAGCGGGTTGAGGCGTATCGTCAAGGGGGAGGGCCGGAGCAAACGTATGCCGAGTGGAACTTCCCCATTGCCGATCCGGAACTGGCGGCTCAATGCGAAGCCCGGTGTTATGCTCTAGGCTGGCAGTGGTGCCGCACGGGAAGCGAGCAAGACGAGAGCATTCTCCATCGCCATAAGCAGAGGGACCGCGAACCGGTCATTGCGGCGCGCAGGGCAGCCCAGCGCCTAAAGGGACGGAACCGGAAGGAGGGGCGTCCGTAGAATCCCGCTCCACCGGGTGCATACAGTCCGCATCGGCTCAGGAGGCCGAGTCCTCTTCCTCCAGCATCTGGACGACCCAGCAGCACCACTCGATCTGTGCCTTCGCGAGCGAGATTGCGCGATGAAGCAGAATGTAGCAGCCGAACTTTTTGGAGCGGACATGGCGCTCTTCCTCGGGAATGCACTGCAGCAGCTTTTCATAGAAAGCGATTTTCGTCTCCAACTGATGCTTGCGTGTCAGGAACAACGGAATGGTGAGATCGCGGTCGATCATCCAGATGCATTTGGCCTTCAGGCTGAGCTCGTCGCGGGTCATCTGCTCCGCCGGCGGTTCGCCCAACCAGTCCAATACCGCCTGCTTTCCCTGTTCCATCAGCGAATAGACCTTCTTCGCCGGCTTGTCCTTCTGTTCAATGCGCACATATTGCACGTAACCTTCCCGCTCCAGCTTGTTCAGCAGCGGATAGATCTGGCTATGCTTCGCCTGCCAGAACGGCTGAATGCGAAGCATCAGATCGTAGCCGGAGCAAGATTCGCTTGCAAGTAGTCCAAGTAGTCCATAAGATAATGTATTAAGCATGTGGGATAACCTCCAATTCAGAAATGGGTCTACGTCCCGCCTTAAGGGGGAACGGACAGGCCTTATTATTGTTCCATTATATGTAACTGGTTCTATATTTGCAAGCTTAATTTATCAGTAATCCGCTATATGTAATTGGTTTTATATTTGCAAGCGTAATTTATGAGTAACCCGCGCTGCGTGTTCAGTCAAGTAGAAATGGGGAAAAATACGTAATGGCGAACGCAATATCAGACAACGCGTCAAAAATTCCCGTCGTTTCCGATGTCTTGTTGAATCATATCGTGACCTTGGCTAATGCAACTCATCTGGCCGCGATACTGGAAGAAGGGGACAAGCCGAAGCGGAAGCTGATGAATCTGCTGCAGGCTCCCGCAGGGCGAGGTGGAGGATATCATCGTTATCATTGGCGAGCAGATGGATATTTCCGAACTGGAGCGCTCCTACCGCGATATATGCCAATAACCGCGCAAGCTCCTGGCGCTGAACAGAATGTTCTGAGCCAGGAGCTTGCGCCGTAAGTTCAACGGGTGGATGAAGGGGTATGCGTCTCCTTGTCCGCCAGTTCCGGATTGGATTGGAGAGCCTCCAGGTCGCAATATCCATCCGCTATCCATTCCAGCGCGCCGGTATCTGGATGAATGACCATGCCATGCACCGGGATATCGTTCGGCAGCAGCGGATGCTTGCGCAAAATGCGAACACTGTTCAGCACGCCCTCGTGGACGTCGTTGAATCCGCGAAGCCAGTGGTGCAGCTTGATGCCCGAATTGGTGAGCGTATCCAGGACCACATCCTTAACTCCTCTTGCCTTCGCCTTCTCGATAATCCCCTCGGAATTCAGCCCAGTCATGCCGCATCCATAATGGCCGACGACGACGACTTCATTCGCTCCCAGCTCATAGATAGCGACGAGCACGCTGCGCACGACGCTGCCGAACGGCTGCGAAATAATGGCGCCTGCGTTTTTGATGATTTTGGCATCGCCGTTGCGCAGATTCATTGCCCGGGGAAGCAGCTCGACAAGCCGGGTATCCATGCAGGTGATAATGGCCATCTTTTTGTCCGGGTACTTGTTCGTCAAAAACGGCTCGTATTCGCGCTTGTCCACGAATTGCTTATTGAATTCCAAAATGGATTCCATGTTGTTCTTCATCGTTATTCCTCCTCTGAAGATGCCTTGGAAGCCGTGCGGCGATCCAAGCAGATGACATGCGTCGAATAGATATGCGGTGGACTGCTGAGCATGATGGAGCCGGCAATGGCCCTGGCATCGAGCTTCATGCGCTCTTCATAAAAAATGGCCTGACACTTCGATGCTGACTGACATCGTATCGACTCCTTCTTAGAGCTGCAGCGGGGGTGCCGCTTGTGAAAGTTGATTATATCCCGAACACCACGTATCATCAAGTGGTAAGCGGAAACGGATAGCGGGAGCGCCAATAGAAGCAAGAAAAAATGAGGTGAGTTCTGACATGAGCACGAGTTCGCGGAGAAGCTGCGTCATCCCACAAAGGAATGATGCGGCTTCTTCGTCTTGTGCGATTAACCATTTATTCGCTGCCTGCATATGATGCAATATCCGTGAACATAATCTCTGGCGGACCGGCATGGCTGGAAAGACAGCGGGAGCAGGAGCGGAGCAATGGTTTTTATTTTACCCGCAGAGGAGGGCTCATTCGATGAAGCACAGACGCCTTGGCTTCACCTTGCTAGCTGTGCTGCTGCTGTTCTCGGCAGTGCTGGGGGCTTGCGGAGGCAAGAGCGACAAAGTGAAGGTGAAGGTCGGGGAAGTGACCCGGTCGATCTTTTATGCGCCCGAATATGTCGCGCTGGGCAAAGGATTTTTCGAGGAAGAGGGACTGGAGGTGGAGTTGCAGACGACGTTCGGGGGGGACAAGACGATGACGGCGCTGCTCTCCGGGGCGATCGATGTCGCGCTTGTCGGCTCGGAGACGTCGGTCTATGTCGCGCAGCAAGGATCGGAAGACCCAGTGATCAACTTCGCGCAGCTGACACAGACCGATGGCACGTTCCTGGTGGCTCGCCATTCGGAAGGCACATTTGATTGGAATGTACTGAAGGGCAAGGTGTTCCTCGGACAACGTAAAGGCGGGATGCCGCAAATGGCCGGCGAGTATACGCTGAAAAAGCATGGCATCGAACCGTACGGCGATCTGGAGATGATTCAAAATATTGATTTTGCCAACGTCGCCTCCGCATTCGCTGCGGGCACGGGCGAGTACGTGCAGTTGTTTGAGCCGCAGGCGTCCATTTTCGAGAAGGAAGGCAAAGGGGTGGTCGTCGCCTCGTTCGGCGTGGAGAGCGGACTGCTGCCGTATACGACCTTCATGACGAAGCAAAGTTATTTGACGAAGAACAAGGAAACGGTTCAGAAGTTCACCAATGCGGTCTATAAGGCGCTGAAGTGGGTGGGTTCAGAATCGCCGGAAGCGACCGCCAATGTCATTATGCCTTTCTTCCCGAATACGGACTGGGACATCGTCGTCAACTCGGTTAAGCGGTATAAGGAACAGGGCTCCTTCGCGACCGATCCGGTGCTGGACGGCAAGAAGTGGAGCAATCTGCTGGATGTGCTGGATTCAGCCAGCGAATTGAAGGTGAGGATCGAGCACAACCGGATCGTCAATAATGAATTTGCGGAGGAAGCTAAGCGGCGGGTGAAGTAGGTGGCGGACAGAATAGAAGGAGGCGGACGCGTGATCCCAGCGGTAGAAATGTCTCAAGTTACCCATGTCTATGTGACGGATCGCGAAGCGAAGTTTGCGATCGATCGGCTGTCCGTCACGATGATGCCGGGGGAATTCGTCAGTCTGGTCGGGCCGAGCGGCTGCGGCAAGACGACGATCCTCTCCATCATTGCCGGGCTGCTGGAACCGACGCACGGCAGTGTCCGGGTCTATGGCGATGCGGTCACAGGACCTTCATCGCGGGTCGGCTATATGCTGCAGAGCGACTATTTGTATCCGTGGCGCACGATTATGGAAAATGCGAGCCTCGGCCTTGAACTGACGAAGCAGTGGAACCGACAGTCCGAGGAACGGGTGCGGGATTTGCTGAACAAAATGGGATTGGGCGGCACGGAAGCATCGTATCCGCATCAGTTGTCCGGCGGCATGCGGCAGCGGGTCGCGCTCGTGCGGACGCTGGCGACCTCGCCCGATCTGCTTTTGCTGGATGAACCGTTCTCCGCGCTCGATTATCAGACGAAGCTGCAACTGGAGGATCTGGTCGTCGATACATTGAAGGCCCGGCGGAAGACAGTCGTGTTGGTGACGCATGATCTATCGGAGGCCATCGCAGTCAGCGACCGGGTGATCGTGCTGGGTCGCGAGCCGGGCATCGCGCGCAAAGCCTTTGTTATCCCGGATGCGATTCGGGAGGCGCAGCCCTTCTATGCAAGAGAGCAACCCGGCTTCAACGAGATGTTCCATGAACTGTGGAAAGAGCTGGAGGCATCGGACGGAAAGGAGGGCGAATATGCAGAGCGGACCTGATACGAGTAGGGCGGCGGAGGAATCCCGCCAGTTGCTGGAACGGACGTATTCGCGCTATCGGGCCGTCCGGCAGAAGAGGGCACGGATCGTATCGCTTACGCAAGCGGCTATTCTCATCATTTGTGTCGGTCTGTGGGAGCTGGGCGGCCGCCTGAAATGGATTGATGTGCTGCTGTTCAGCGCTCCAAGCCAAATCGGGCAGCAGATTGTGCAGGACTTCGCCGACGGGTCGATCTGGCCGCATCTCGGGACAACGGTCGGGGAGACGGTGGCTGGATTTGTGCTGGGGACGTTATTCGGCACGCTGCTGGCGGTTGCGATCTGGTGGTCGGACTTCCTGGCGCGGGTGCTGGATCCGTACTTGGTCGTTATCAACAGCATGCCGAAGGTGGCGCTCGGGCCGCTCTTTATCGTTGGTTTCGGAGCCGGCTTCGCGGCGATCGTCGCCACGACGTTATCGATCACCGTCATCATCACGACGAGCGTCGTCGCTAATAGCTTCCGGGAGGTCGACCCGAATTACATTAAGGTCGTGCGGGTATTCGGCGGAGGGAAAAGCGTCATTTTCCGTAAAGTCGTCCTGCCGGCATCCTTCCCGGCGATCGTATCGACGCTGAAGGTGAATATTGGATTGGCCTGGGTCGGCGTTATCGTAGGAGAATTTCTTGTATCCAAGATCGGGCTCGGTTATTTGATGATTTATGGCTTTCAGGTGTTCAATTTCAAGCTGGTGATGGCGTCCTTGGTCATTATCGCCGTGGTGGCGACATTGATGTACCAGGGAGTCGCCTATTTGGAACGGGCATGGTTGAACCGAGCGTAAGCCGAAGGGCGGCAGGAGGAGCGCAGAACAACGCTGCCGCCCACTCCGGCGGGGGGATCCGAATGCCGCGAAATGTTTGGTATGCAAGGGAATTGTGGGTTATAATGAAGGTCTACCTAATCCCTTTTTAGCAAGGAGCATTTCTATGATTTTCCGATTCGTCGGCATTCGTGTCATCAAGACGGCGATCGCTTCGATCTGCGCGATCATTGCAGCTGAACTGATAGGAAGCCACAACCCGCTCGGCGCGGGCCTGCTGGCTATTTTGGGAGTCGATGTGACGCGCAAGCGGAGTATCCAGACGGTTTCGGCCCGCTTTTTCGCCTCGCTCGTCGGACTGCTTATGGCATCGCTGTTGTTCGGACTGCTTGGCTTTCATCTGTGGGTACTGGCTTTATACATATTGTTGGCTTTTCCGGTCATCGTACGGCTTAATTTCAAGGAAGGCATTGTCACGAGCTCGGTCGTCACCTTCCATATTTATGGCGTGGGCACTTTGACGCTGTCGGGGGTGCTCAATGAGGTCGTGCTGCTGCTTGTTGGGCTTGGTTGTGCATCCTTGGTCAATCTGATGTACATGCCGAGCGAGGAAGACAAGCTTGTTCGGACTCGGAGCAATGTCGATGAGTGCTTCTCCCGCATTTTTCAGCAGATCGGCTGCTGTCTCCGCGACCCCTCCTACGCATGGGACGGGCAGGAGATTATTGAGGCGAATGCCTTGGCGGATGACGGTATCCGGCTGGCCTCCCGGGCGCTCGAAAATATGCTGCTTCGTTCAGACGATGTGCGGGCGGACGAACGGTGGCTTGTCTACTTCTATATGCGAAAGACGCAGCTCGACCATGTGCAAAATATGATGCAGCTTATCTCGCAAGTTTATTCGGAGCTTCCGCAATGCCTGCTGGTAGCCAAGCTGTTCGATCAGCTCAGCCGGGACGTGAAGGAGCCGCATTATACGGGCAAGACGGAACAACTGCTGCTGGAGCTGGAGGAGCTGTTCCGGGCGATGGATCTGCCGACGACGCGGCAGGAATTTGAAGTCCGTTCCGCGGTGCTGCAGTTGAATCGCGAACTGTATAGCTTCTTGAAGATCGCGAAAAAGGACAAGCAAAAAAACCACTGGCCGTCTGAATTGGCCTGCCGGTAGCATGTGGACAGCCTTTTCCATCATAAAGATATACTATGGATGACGGTGCAGAATGGACTCTCTCATACTTGTTCGCTATGTTCGCAAAAGGATGGAATAGTGAAAGAACCATGAGCAGGACCGAAGGTGCAGCGCCCGCGCCGCTCCGGAATAGAGGCCGGATTCCGAAGCAATATATCTTTTTCTCTATATTTAAATCTGTCTATTCAACATTCGCCCACGTCCTGCATACACTTTATTGAATGATTGTATGGAGGAGGTCCACACGATGGCAAATTCAGATAAACACCACTGCCGTGAGGTAATCACGAAAGCAGTTTGCGGCAAAGGTCGCAAGTTCTCCGTCGTTACACATACCGTCACTCCGCCTCATCATCCGACCAGTATATTGGGAGCCTGGATTATTAACCATCAATATGAATCGGTGAGAGCCGGAGATGGAATTGAGGTCGTCGGTACTTATGACATCAACATTTGGTATTCGTACGACAGTAATTCCCAGACGGATGTGGCCAAGGAGACGATATCCTACGTCGAGCTCGTCGGATTGTCTTATGTCGATCCGAGGCATCGCCGAACGACGGAAGAGGTATCGGCTGAGGCGATCCAGGAGCCGAACTGCGTCGAGGCCAGTATTTCCTCTTCCGGTACAGGGGTTACGATTCGCGTGGAACGTGAATTCGCGGTAGAGATGGTAGCGGAGACGAAGGTATGTGTGCGCGTCTGCACGAACGGTTGCAACGATTTCGAAGACAAGGACTTTGATTTCGGCATCCAGGACGATGAGTTCGATGATCTGGATCCGGATTTAACGGATGAGGAGTTGTGATTAGGTCCGCAGACCCTCACCGCCTGCGGAGATATCCCGAATACATTCCTGATGCCCTCATCCGTTGAACTTCATATCTTATGCATATGCAGCAGCAGCATCATCGAAGAGGGCGGGAGCCCTCCTTTTTTTTGAAAAAATTCGGATTGCCGCAAACAGGCAATCGGGAGCATCGCGATAAAGGGGGCACGAGGTGATGCAACGTCTGGAATTGGGCGGCGGTGTTCGCTTGTACACCGATCATGCTGCCGGATACCGTCAATGGCGGCGTTATGCCCGATATTCGGAGGCGACAGAAGTGCCGTCTGGCGTCGATATCCTCTGGCTACAGGCGCCTGAGATGATCCGCCTGCCGGATGCGGCGGCGGGTATTGGCTCCGCTGGGGACGGACGAATGATATTGAACCGCCATGCCGGGCCGTGGAGCGGGCCCGCGATGCGCGAGCGGCTGCGGCTGTGGGGACTGCCTGTAATGGATCGGGCCGCTTGGGACGCGGAGCCGCGAAGTGATCCGTCCTGTTCCGGCTTCGTTCGCACGCTCTGCTTCTGGGTCAGCCAGCTTGAAGCGGTCGCCGCGGCACATTGCTCTCAGGCACCTTCCGGCAGCTATTTCTACCGGCCGCTGAACGACTGGGCGCAGGCGCCCTACTTACGGCTGGCCCGGCTCGCTGTGCGGGCGGTCTATGCGCTCGGCCTTGATACGGGGGCGGTTATGCTCCGCTGCTGCCCCGCGGCCGAACAGCCGGATACGCCCGCCGGTGTGCTAGAGGAGCCGCACCCTGGCGACGCCATCGTGCGGGTGGAGCCTGTTCCGGCGCCGCTCCCGGCATGGGTGCTGGAGAGCTACGCCGCCTCATGGGCCAAGGTGGCCGCCGAACAGCAGTCCGCACGCGCCCGGCCAGGTCCGCTCCTGATGGGGATCGATGCGGAACTCGTGCTGCACGACGCGCGTCGGCGCAAGCTGATCGCGGCGAGCCGCTTCCTGCCCCGGGGCGGCCGAGCGGGCTGCGATGCAGTGCGCATCGGGGGCCGGGTGCGCTTCCCGCTGATGGAGCTGCGACCCGAT
>NZ_BALG01000348.1 GCF_000315235.1 Paenibacillus popilliae ATCC 14706
AATCAACGACCACGAAAATGTTTGGGCTGGAAGACTGCTCACGAATCCTTCTCAGAAGAACTGTCGCACTTGGCTTGACAATCCGTCATTTAAATTTAAAATCGTGACGATGAATGTCGTTCGCAAATGGACAGGCCGAGTTTAAAATTGGTCAAATGCTGCTCCAGCTCTCGGTATTCTTTCCAGATCGAGTCGGCCAACATGTAAGCTAAGGGAATACGCCTCTTCAGGGGGCTCTTATATAAATGAGTGTACACCAAACTCTTGGAGACCCGCTTTTTTTGTTCAAACCTCACATTCATTCATTACAGGAATGGCTCTAAACTACCTTTACTTCAAGAAAGTCACAGCCAGTAATATTATTTCTCTCTATTTCCTCTTTTACCTTTCCCGAAACAAAGATAGCCATTTGACTCTTCTCTACTCTAAATATCTGTAGCTCTTTGATTGCATTCCACTTTAATGCGTACTTCCTTACAGAAAGCACCTTTTCATTTTCATCAAGCTCGAAGTTAGTTTTTGCCGATGTCTTTGCTGGTGTTTTTTTCAGTGTTTTCCCCAGCGCTTTTTTTCTAGCGATCTCAGCATTGATTTTTTTAAACGCCCAACTATTAGCGGGATCCAATGCTT
>NZ_BALG01000347.1 GCF_000315235.1 Paenibacillus popilliae ATCC 14706
TGAGAATCGATTGAAGGATATACGGGATTGTGGTAGACTTTTGCATGGGAGTCGCCACCTTTCGGTTCGTTTGTAAGGGTACAAACATTTTACCGAGTTGGCGGCTTTTTTTCTACCATTTAGTGGTGGTTAATCAACAGGCCTGATGTTGGGGGAGACTTTTAAAGTCTTCCCCTCTTATAGATAAGAGAAGTAGTAAAACGCAATATAAGCTGAGATGGGCCCTATTAGCACCATAATCCACGATATCACAATGCTATGTATTTTTTGAGCTAAGTAAAATGTTATTGATCCAAGTATGGTTGTCAAATCTAATGTATCACGATCTAAACGTAAAATTGCTCCAAGTAAGAGGGCAAAAATAAACCCTAACGAAAAAAAAGAGATAATTTCTAATAAAGTATCTCTACTTGCGTGTTTTGTAATAAATTTCAATAAGAACCAACCCAAAACACATCCAAGGTAGCTGAATAATACAACAACCAATAAGCTAATAGCATAAGTTCTTAGTGTACTGGTGTTAGACGAATCACTTTTATTTAAAATAGCGAAAGAGCAGAGTAACGTAGCAACAAAAGCAGAAGCACCAGCACCTTTAAGGTAAGCAAACATGATCATCACTCCTCCTCTATACGTAAGATAACATGGAATGTTTTTCAAGTCACTGATTATTCAGTGCTCCGGGATTAATTCGGAAAAATTGAGGGAACAAACTCAGGAAACTCCGTACTAATATTGGATTGTCAACAGTAAACCAGACAGCTTTTTGTACGAAAATGACACCTTGCACGAAGTAGCAGGATGTAGTTCTTTACCCTGAAGTAGAAGGGTTCTGTAAAATGGCACAAAAAAACACCCCCTACAAATTGATTAACTAATATATGGTACTTTAGGGTTTATCCAACATCTCCCAACT
>NZ_BALG01000346.1 GCF_000315235.1 Paenibacillus popilliae ATCC 14706
TAGCACGCAATCATTACGAAACGATGCAGAAGAGGAAAGAAGAACTGAAGACGATCTATGTGGACGATACGCGCGGCGTTAGCGCGGATTACATTGTGGACGCCATGCGTCGCCTTAAACGAACGCAAGGGCTGGACTTCGTTGTGGTGGACTACCTACAGGACGTGAAAGAGCGCGGAGAAACTAACGACAACAGCGGCAGCGCATTAGCTCGAATATGCCGTAAGCTTCGGGCAGCAGCGAAGGAATGCGATTGTCACGTTATGGGCTTGTCACAGGTTGTCAGGGGCGTGGATGATCGGCAGGATAAGCGACCAGGCAATTCAGACTTGGCAGGTAGCACAGGCATAGAAACATCGGCTGACGTAATCGCGATGCTGTACCGTGATGATTATTATAATCGGGATTCGGAAAAGAAGAACACTCTTGAAGTGAACTTTACCAAGCAAAGAAACGGGAAACTGGG
>NZ_BALG01000345.1 GCF_000315235.1 Paenibacillus popilliae ATCC 14706
TTTTGTTAGTCGGGATTATAAGAGGTTAGAGATATTGCATGACTTAGCAAAATTATGAAAAAATCATATTGTAATATATTGTAGTATGTAGTATAATGTAATTACAACATATAATATACTACAAATTACAATATGGAGGGTGATTTTACATGGCAGGAGTAGCACGGATTACGAAGGAGCAGATTTGGGCGGCGGCAGAAAAGTTGTTACAAGAGGGTAAGTCTCCAACGTTGGCAGCTGTGCGTGGGGTAGTCGGTGGCGGCAGCTATACGACGATTAGCGAGGCTATGTCAGAGTTTAGGGCAGTGCAGGAGAAGACGGACGCGCCTATTAAGGAGCCATTGCCGCCAGTATTGGATGAGGCTGCGGCGCGGATGATGGCTGAGGTTTGGTTAATAGCCACAGGTTTAGCTAACGAACGATTAAAAGCAGAACGTG
>NZ_BALG01000344.1 GCF_000315235.1 Paenibacillus popilliae ATCC 14706
TAGCACGCAATCATTACGAAACGATGCAGAAGAGGAAAGAAGAACTGAAGACGATCTATGTGGACGATACGCGCGGCGTTAGCGCGGATTACATCGTGGACGCCATGCGCCGCCTTAAACGAACGCAAGGGCTGGACTTCGTTGTGGTGGACTACCTACAGGACGTGAAAGAGCGCGGAGAAACTAACGACAACAGCGGCAGCGCATTAGCTCGAATATGCCGTAAGCTTCGGGCAGCAGCGAAGGAATGCGATTGTCACGTTATGGGCTTGTCACAGGTTGTCAGGGGCGTGGATGATCGGCAGGATAAGCGACCAGGCAATTCAGACTTGGCAGGCAGCACAGGCATAGAAACATCGGCTGACGTAATCACGATGCTGTACCGTGATGATTATTATAATCGGGATTCGGAAAAGAAGAACACTCTTGAAGTGAACTTTACCAAGCAAAGAAACGGGAAACTGGG
>NZ_BALG01000343.1 GCF_000315235.1 Paenibacillus popilliae ATCC 14706
TTGGACCGCAGGGTCCTGGGAGAGTAGGACGCTGCCAAGCAGACAGAGACCACTGACTTTCGTCGGTGGTTTTTTTCTATATGGGGAGAGAACGCAGAGGTATTCGGTAATAATATACAGCGATTCTGTTGCTTCCCGGCCCAAGCTGAGAATAGGGGGATTTCCAGCCAACCGATCCTACTATTGGCTATATGGCAGGATATCCTTGGCAGCATAATCGTAATGACAAGCGCCAAATACCGAAGGATGAATAGTAGTCTTTTGCCTTCGGCAAGAATATTCAAACTTGCATTTACATCCCTATCCCATTTGCTATGGCAAGAAGGACACTTCCATTTTCGCAAGGTAAGGCTTTTAACTTCCTTGTTTTGGTATTCACAACACGAACAAGTCCAAGTTTAGGGAATTTGATTTTGTTTCCGTTAATCGCAATATTTCCGTTTGTATGTTTCGTTGTATAGGACTGGACCTTGACTGCAAGGAGATACTGTCCACTTCTTTTAGCCATACTAACCTTTTTCAATTGTGTTAGTCGACTCGAACAAATATTGTATGTTAGTCCTTTGCCTGTGTTTTTGTAAGTATCATTCCATTGTGCTAAAAAATAATTGAATACAAAACGTGAGCAGCCGATTGTTTTTGCAATTAAGATTTCTTGTTCCCTATCGTTATTTTGCATATCATTTTAATACAAAGGAAGTGCTTATCTATGTCACAAGTCGTAAACATGCGTTATCCGAAAGAATGATTAAAGCGAATTGACGAGTTTAAAGAAAAGAAGGGGTTTACCACTCGTACCCAAACTATCATTTATCTCATTCAATACGCACTCGAACAGTCGGACAATCGAGATAGCAAGTAGCTATCTCTTGTCCGAGACCGATTCATCTCATGACTGAAGTCACGAGTGTTCTCGGCTAATTCATAACATCATGGAATACAACGGGGGCAAGTAAAGCAGCGTAAGGTGTTCCTTGCGGAAATCGTCCCCCCTTCTTGATGGAGCGAAGCTCCGACTGGATACGGCTGCGGGCTTATTCTGCACAGTAGCCACCATCAGCGTCCAGTTGTATAATATTTGTAGGGAAAGGAGGGTTCTTCATCTATGGACGGGACGATGCTAGTATTTCTGTATTTGCTGGCTGTTAATATCGCAGGCTACCAGATGATGGCCGTAGACAAGCGCCGGGCAATCCGACACCGCCGGCGCATTCCTGAGCGGAGGCTGTTCCTTGCCGCCTGGCTGGGAGGCGCTCTGGGCGTGCTGAGCGGGATGTACAACCAGCGGCACAAGACGCAGCATGTATCGTTTACGGCGGGAATCCCATTCATCCTTATCGTGAATATTGTGGTGTTCGGTTTTATTTGTATCAAAATCGGGTAATAGAGGAGTATCTGTTCCGCAGGCGTTGGTTAAGGAACACGATGTGGACCCTCTTGGCAATGCGATACTCTTATTACATAGCGTTGACTATAAAGAAAGCGTGGTGGAATGTATGGTATTCAATCGTATTCTTGTCGCTTATGACGGATCGGAGCCATCGAAGAAGGCTTTGCGCCATGCCATCAGTCTGGCGGAGAATAATGCAGAAGCGAAGCTTCGCGTTGTGCATGTACTCCAGTTCCCGCAATATTTCATTGGAACCGTGTATGCGACGGCGACCGCCGAGACGAATGAGGAGCTGTACCAGTACGCCGAGCAGACGCAGAACGATGCGGAGCAGCAGGTGGCGCTGCTTGGCGATCGGGCGAAGGTGAAGCTGCTGCAGGGTCCTCCGGGGCAATCCATCGTCACAGAAGCCGAGGAGTTCGGCTGTGATCTGGTCGTTATCGGCAGCCGCGGGCTGAGCGGATTCAAGGAATTCGTGCTCGGCAGCGTCAGCCACCATGTCGTGCAGCATGCGAAGGGGCCTGTCCTCGTCATGAAATAATATAAACCCTTGGGAAGAACCGGCAGATGCATATGCAGACGCCGGTTCTTTTCATCAGTCAGGCACAATGGTCTAAATACGAACGAATATGATATTTTATATAAATTATATTCGTATTTTAACCCTTGACATAGCTACCATCCCTTGTTAAACTGAATTTGGTTAAGTCATTAACGAACAATTTTGAACTGCAATCGAAATAATTTCATCTTTTTGAACTCGTATAATTCCGGGAATATGGCCGGAAGTTTCTACCCAAGGACCGTAAATCTTTGGACTACGAGAATGAAGACCGGACGGATGTGCCGCAGGTCTGTTTGTTGCTGCCTGTCATCAGGAGGCGGAAGGACGGACATGGCTTCTTTTGCAGCCGGGGCTCCTCATTCTTGGGTTCAGAGATTGCGATCAGGGGGTAGCCATCCGCTGATTTTTTTGTATGTACGAGACGGGAATGAGCCGGAAGCCGGGATAAAAAACAGGATGAAAGCAGGTGCACAACGATGGACAGGGACAACGTGCTGGTAGGCGTCATTATGGGAAGCACGTCCGATTGGGAGACGATGCGGCTCGCGAGCGAGGTGCTGGAGGAATTCAACGTTCCGTTCGAGAGCAAGGTCGTCTCGGCCCACCGGACGCCGGACGAGATGTTCCGCTATGCGGCGACGGCGGTGGAGCGCGGGCTTCGTGTCATTATCGCGGGCGCGGGCGGGGCTGCCCATCTGCCGGGCATGGTCGCCGCGAAGACGGTGCTGCCAGTCATCGGCGTGCCGGTGCGATCCTCGCAGTTGAACGGGATGGACTCGCTTCTGTCCATCGTGCAGATGCCGGCCGGCGTACCCGTGGCGACGGTGGCGATCGGACCGGCGGGAGCGACGAACGCCGGGCTCCTGGCCGTGCAGATGCTTGGCATGCACGATGAGACGCTGCGCGCGCAGGTGGAAGCGCGCAGGGAATCGGTGCGGCAGCAGGTGCAGGCTGCGGGGGACCTCGCATGAGGGCCCCTGCGGACGGCCGCATGCGGTCGGGGATGGAGGCGCCGGTGCTGGCGCCTGGCGCGACGGTAGGCGTCCTCGGCGGTGGTCAGCTCGGCCGCATGCTGGCGCTGGACGGCGTGCGCCTCGGCTACCGCTTCGTCGCGCTTGACCCGGCGGCGGACGCGCCATGCGCCGCGGTGGCCGACCTCATCTGCGCCGATTACGGCGATGAGGAGGGGCTGGCGGAGCTGGCGGCGCGCTCGGACGTCATCACGTATGAGTTCGAGAACGTGGACGCCGCCGCCGTCGAGCGGCTGGAGCGTGCCGCTCCCGTGCCGCAGGGCAGCCGCCTGCTTCGCCTGGCACAGCATCGCCTGCGCGAGAAGGAAGCGCTGCAGGCCGCCGGTATTCCCGTCGCCCCGTGCGTGGCGGTCGCTTCGGCCGGCGAGGTGCGCCGTGCGCTGCAGGCGTTTGGCGGCACTGGTGTGCTGAAGACGGCCACCGGCGGCTATGACGGCAAGGGCCAGCGCACGCTTCGCCAGGAGGGCGAAGTGGAGGTAGCCTATGCCGCTCTGTTGGCGCTAGCCCCGGAGTTGGTGCTCGAGGCGTTCGTGCCGTTCGAGCGCGAGCTGTCCGTGATCGCCGCCCGCAGCCCGCGCGGCGAGATCTCCGTCTTCCCGGCGGCGGAGAATATTCACCGGGAGCATATCCTCCACCTGTCCATCGTCCCGGCGCGCATTCCAGCCGGCGTGCAGGCGGAAGCCGGACAGCTGGCCCGTCGCATCGCGGAGGCGCTCGACGTCGTCGGCCTGATCGGGGTCGAGATGTTCCTGACCGCAGATGGACACTTGCTCGTGAACGAGTTGGCGCCGCGCCCGCATAATTCCGGGCATTACACCATGGATGCGTGCCGCACCTCCCAGTTCGAGCAGCATCTGCGGGCCATCTGTAACCTGCCGCTCGGACCGACCGAGCTTGTGTCTCCGGTCGTCATGGCCAACCTGCTCGGCGAAGACGCGGCGGACATGGTACAATGGTTCCGAATGGACGACCCGGCTGCCGAGCGCTTCGGCGTGACGCCGAAGCTGCACTGGTACGGGAAGTCGGAAGCGAGGCCACAGCGGAAGATGGGGCATGTCAATATCGTGGCTCCGGACACGGAAGCGGCGCTCGCCTGGATGAGACAATCGCACATGTGGAGGAATACGAGACGATGATTGAACGTTACTCACGCCCGGAGATGCGGGCTATATGGACGGAAGAGAATAGATTCAAGGCTTGGCTCGAAGTGGAGCTGTGCGCCTGCGAGGCATGGGCCGAGCTGGGCGTCATTCCGAAGGAGGATGTCGAGACGCTGCGCGCCAAGGCGAGCTTTGATACCGACCGGATCTATGAGATTGAAGCGGAGACGCGCCACGATGTCATCGCCTTCACGCGCTCCGTATCGGAGACACTCGGACCCGAGCGCAAATGGGTCCATTACGGTCTGACCTCCACTGACGTCGTGGACACGGCTTTGGGCTACCTGATGAAGCAGGCCAACGAGATTTTGGAGCAGGATCTGCTCCGGTTCATTGATATATTGAAGGACAAGGCCCTGGAATACAAGGATACGCCGATGATGGGCCGCACCCATGGCGTCCATGCGGAGCCGACGACGTTCGGCTTGAAGATGGCGCTCTGGTACGCGGAAATGCAGCGCAACCTGGAGCGATTCCGCGATGCGGCAGACGGCGTGCAGTACGGGAAAATCTCCGGGGCGGTCGGCACCTATGCCAACATCGACCCGTTTGTGGAGAAATTCGTCTGCGAGAAGATCGGCACGAAGCCGGCGCCGATCTCGACCCAGACGCTGCAACGCGACCGCCACGCCGAGTATATGGCGACGCTGGCGCTGATCGCGACGTCGCTTGACAAGTTCGCGACCGAGATTCGCGCGCTGCAGAAGAGCGAGATCCGCGAGGTGGAGGAAGCATTCGCCAAAGGGCAGAAGGGCTCATCCGCGATGCCGCACAAGCGCAACCCGATCGGCTGCGAGAACATTTCCGGCCTGTCGCGTGTCCTCCGCGGCTACATGCTGTCTGCATACGAGAATGTGCCGCTCTGGCATGAGCGCGACATCTCGCACAGTTCGGTCGAGCGCATTATTTTGCCGGACGGCACGATGCTGCTGAACTATATGCTGAACCGCTTCATGAACACCGTGAACAATTTGACGGTATTCCCGGAAAATATGAAGCGCAACATGCAGCGTACGTACGGCGTGCCGTTCTCCGGCCGCGTCATGACGAAGCTTATCGACCGGGGCTGGAGCCGCGAGCAGGCATACGACACGGTACAGCCGCAGGCGATGCAGGCGTGGGAAGAGCAGCGCAGCTTCCGCGACATCATCGAGAGCACGCCGGAGATTACGGCGGTGCTGAGCGCGGAGGACATCGAGGACGCATTCCACCCGTCCTGGCACTTGAAGCATGTCGATACGATTTTCCGCCAGCTTGGATTGCTGGAAGGTTAGGCTGATTGTCGCTTTTAGTGGCGATTCCATATTGAGGCAAGTCCATAAAGTGCAAGTTCAATCCATTCAAGGTCAATACATGCAAATTTCATACATGCAAGATCATGCTTGTCCGCCGTCCCCTGTATGCGGCGGATAAGCGGCTCGCGCAGGCCCCATCCCCAAGGGGCCGAATGCGGCGGCCGGTTCCCTGCCCTCCTGTCTTCGGGGAACCGTCTGCCACAGCGGGAGCAACCAACGGGAGGGTAAGCAAGACCGCTTCAGCTTCGGAGAAATCGAAAGGAGCACAGGCATGTCTACCAACTGTATCGTATCAACGCTGGCAGGTGCAATTCCGTTCCCGCTGCTTCACCGAGGCAAGGTGAGGGAGCTGTATGAATGGGACGCCGATACGCTCTTGATTGTCGTATCGGACCGCATCTCGGCCTTCGATCGCGTCCTTGATCCGGCCGTGCCGGACAAAGGGACGGTGCTGAACCGGTTGAGCCGCTACTGGTTCGAACGGACGAGGCATATTATCGGCAATCATGTCATTCCTTGGGACGAGGAATGCTTGCGGACGGCATTGTCCGCCCGGCTCGAGAACGAACCGGAACCTCATCAACGCATCTCATCTCTAGTATCCCTGTTATCTGAACGAATGACGCTCGCTAAGCGGGCGCAGCGCGTGGACTTCGAATGCGTCGTCCGCGGCTATATCACCGGCGGAGGCTGGCGGCAGTATATCACGACCGGAGAAGTGAACGGCATCAAGCTTCCGGGAGGTCTGCACATGAACGAGCGCCTGCCTGAACCGATATTTACGCCGGCGCGCAAGCATGATGAAGGCCATGACGAAGATGTCTCTTATGAAGTGATGGAGTCGCAGATTGGGCCGGATCTAGCCGGTCGGCTGCGGGACGCGAGTCTCCGGCTGTATCGATTCGCGGCGGAGGAATGCGCGGGCAAAGGGCTACTGCTCGCCGACTGCAAATTCGAATTCGGCCTGATTGACGGCCAGTTGGTGCTGATCGACGAATTGTTCACGCCGGACAGCTCCCGCTTCTGGGACGTCGGCAGCTATGCGCTCGATACGGATATCGACAGTCTCGACAAGGAACCGATCCGCCACTACCTGGCCGCTTCCGACTGGGATGGGAGCAGCGCGCCGCCGCCGCTGCCGGCAGAGGTCGTCGAGGCTGCACGAGGACGTTATATCGCTTTATATGAACGAATAACCACACAGAGATGGGCGTAACGGGAGGAATTCACAGTGAAGGTAAAAGTGATGGTAACGACAAAGGCGAACGTGCATGACCCGCAGGGCACCGCGGTGGAGCGGGCAATGCATTCGATCGGGTACGAAGGCGTGAAGCATGTGCGCATCGGCAAGTATATGGAATTCGAGCTGGCGGTGGCGACGGAGTCTGAAGCGAAGGAACAGGTCGAGCAGATGTGCAAGATGCTGCTGTCCAATCCGGTCGTGGAAGATTACCGTTACGAATTGGAGGCCTAGAGTGATGAAGGTGGCTGTGCTTGTTTTTCCGGGATCGAACTGTGATATGGATTGCATGCATGCGATCCAGGCTGCGATGGGGGTCGAGGCGGACCGCGTCTGGCATACGGCGACGGACCTGGCCGACTACGATCTGATCATCGTGCCGGGCGGCTTCTCTTACGGCGATTATTTGCGATGCGGTGCCATCGCCCGCTTCGCACCGGTGATGAAGGCGGTCGAGCAAGCCGTGAGGGAGGGCGTCTATGTGCTTGGCATCTGCAACGGCTTCCAGATTCTAGCGGAGGCGGGGCTGCTGCCAGGCACCCTGCGGCGCAATGGCAGCCTCCAGTTCCGCTGCCAGGCGGCTCCGATTCGGGTCGCCCGCCGCGATACGCCGTTTACGGCGGCATATGGCGAGGAGGAAGTGGTCAATATCCCGATTGCCCATGGAGAAGGCAATTATTATTGTGACGAAGAGACCTTGCGCCGCTTGAAGGAGCGGGGGCAAATCGTGTTCACCTACGAAGACAATCCAAACGGCTCGGTCGAGGATATTGCGGGCATCTGCAATGAAGCGGGCAATGTGCTCGGCATGATGCCCCATCCGGAGCGAGCGGTCAGCGGCTGGCTCGGTTCCGAGGACGGCAGCCGGCTGTTCACGTCGATTTTGAACGCTTGGAGGGAGAAGCATGCAGTCAACGCGTAACCATATGGCCGACGTATCGACGGAATGGGCAGAACAGGAAGCGCGCCAGAAGCGGCAGTCGATAGAGATCGCCCGCGACAATATGCGGCGGGAGCCCTCTCCAGATCAGATTGCGGTTGATCGGCTGTATGCGGGAATGGGCGTCACGGATGACGAGTACGAGCTCATCTGCGGACTGCTCGGACGCCGTCCGAACTATACCGAGATCGGCGTGTTCAGCGTCATGTGGTCAGAGCACTGCGCATACAAAAATTCGAAGCCGCTTCTGAAGCGGTTCCCGACGACGGGCAAGCGGGTGCTCATCGGTCCGGGCGAAGGTGCGGGCATCGTCGATATCGGCGACGGCCAGGCGGTCGTATTCAAAATCGAAAGCCACAACCATCCGTCCGCCATCGAGCCGTACCAAGGCGCGGCGACGGGCGTGGGCGGGATTATCCGCGACATTGTCTCGATGGGGGCCCGGCCGGTGGCCTTGCTTAATTCGCTTCGCTTCGGCAGCCTGAAGGAGGAGCGGGTCAAATATTTGTTCGAGCATGTCGTCGCGGGTATCGCCGACTATGGCAACTGTATCGGCATCCCAACGGTTGGGGGCGAGGTCGTATTCGACGACAGCTATGCCGGCAATCCGCTTGTCAATGCAATGTGCGTCGGCCTGATCAATCATGAGGATATTCAGAGGGGCGTCGCCAGCGGCGTCGGTAACCCGGTCTATTATGTCGGTCCTCCGACGGGACGCGACGGAATTCATGGCGCGACGTTCGCTTCGGAGGAACTGACGGCCGAGTCGGAAGCGAAGCGGCCGGCGGTCCAGGTTGGCGATCCGTTCATGGGAAAGCTGGTGATGGAATCCTGTCTGGAGCTGATTCGGTCTGGCATCGTGATCGGGATTCAGGATATGGGTGCAGCGGGACTGACCTGCTCCAGCGCCGAGATGGCGAGCAAGGCGGGCAACGGGCTGGAGCTGGTGCTTGACGAGGTGTCGCAGCGGGAGACGGGCATGACTCCGTATGAGATGATGTTGTCCGAATCGCAGGAGCGGATGTTATTCGTCATCGAGGAGCAGAATGAGCCGATCGCGATGGAAATATTCGAGCGCTGGGGCGTTACCTGCCGCAAAGTCGGGCGCGTGACGGCCGACGGCCGCCTGCGCCTGCTGTTCGACGGCGAAGTGGTCGCCGATATGCCGGTGCGGGGCCTCGTCGATGAAAGTCCCGTCTATCACAAGCCGTCGCAGGCAACGGCGAGCGATGCGGCCAACCCGCCGATCGACACGACCGCATATCCGGAGGTGACGGATGTCAATGCGGCAGTGCTGCAAGTGCTGGCCTCTCCGTCCGTCGCCAGCAAGGAATGGGTCTACCGCCAATATGACAGTATGGTGCGTGCCAGTACGGCGGTCCCGCCGGGCTCGGACGCTGCGGTCGTGCTTGTACGCGGGACGCGCAAGGCGATCGCGCTGACGACGGACGGCAACGGCCGCTATGTGATGCTCGATCCGCTCATGGGCGGGCGAATCGCAGTGTGCGAGGCGGCGCGCAATATCGTATGTTCGGGGGCCGAGCCGCTTGCCATTACCGACAACCTGAACTTCGGCAATCCGGAGATGGCGGAGAACTTCTGGCAGATGGAGCAGGCGGTCGACGGCATGGCCGAAGCGTGCCGGGTGCTGAATACGCCGGTCATCGGCGGCAATGTCAGTCTTTATAACGAAAATGCGCACGGATCGATCTACCCGACGCCGGTCGTCGGCATGGTCGGACTCGTGCATGACGCGGCTCATCTGACGACGCAAGGCTTCAAGCGGGAAGGCGATGCCGTGCTGCTGCTGGGCCGGACGAAGGCGGAGCTGGGCGGCAGCGAGTTCCAATCGGTCGTCCATGGCGCGGCGGAAGGCTGTCCACCAGAGGTCGATCTCGAGACCGAGCTGCGCCTGCAGCGGATGGTGCTGGCGCTCATTCAGGACGGCCTCGTGCAGTCGGCGCATGACGTATCGGACGGCGGACTGGCTGCGGCCTTCTCGGAATGTTGTATCAGCGGCGGCATCGGCGCGAGCTTAGAGCTGGATGCAGTCGGTCTGCGGAGTGACATTGCACTGTTCAGCGAGAGCCAATCGCGTATTCTGCTCTCGGTCCAGCCGGAGCGGGCCGAAGAGGTGAAGGCGCGCTGCACGGAAGCGGGCATTCCTGTCGAAGGTGTGGGCCGGGTCGGCGGCGGGCAGATCGTCATTCGGGTCAATGGCAATCCGGCTATCGATCTCCCGCACCGGGAAGCGGAGCGGGTATGGAAGGATACGATCCCATGTCTTATGCAGTAAGCGGGGCTTATTATAACGAGGGCAGCGGCCGGGAAGGCCCGTTCGACCGATTGAAAGAGGAATGCGGCATATTCGGCATATTCGGCTGCAAGGACGCGTCGACGCTGGCGTACTACGGGCTGCACACGCTACAGCACCGAGGAGAGGAGAGCGCGGGCATCTGCGTCTCCGGCGGCGACTCGTTCCGTTATCACCGTGGAATGGGACTGGTGAAGGAAGTATTCGATGCCGATCGAATCGCGGAGTTGGAGGGCGATCGGGCGATCGGCCATGTCCGCTACTCGACGTCCGGCGACAGCCGGCTGGCAAACGCGCAGCCACTCGTCTTCAAGACGCGGGACGGCGAGCTGGCGGTCGCGACGAACGGCAATATCACCAACGCGCCGCATATTCGCCATAGGCTAGAGCAGAAGGGATCCATCTTTCAGACATCGAGCGATACCGAGGTTATCGCGCATCTGATCGCCCGCTCGGGGCAAGATTTCGTGCAGGCCGCGAAGGAAGGGCTGAGGGAGCTGGTCGGAGGCTTCGCCTTCCTGCTGATGACCAATGACCGGCTGCTGGCGGCATCCGATCCGCACGGGCTGCGTCCGATTGCGATGGGCCGCTTGGTCGATGCTTATGTATTCGCCTCCGAGACATGCGCCCTGGAGGCGGTTGGAGCGGAGTTGATCCGCCACTTGGAACCGGGTGAGCTGGTTGTCGTCGATGCATGGGGCGACCGATCGGAACGGTTCGCGCCGAGGGCGAAGCGTTCGCTGTGCGCGATGGAATTGATCTATTTCTCGCGACCGGACAGCCAACTGCATGAGGCGAATCTGCATACGGCCCGCAAGCATATGGGGAGGAAGCTAGCGGCGGAGGCGTTCGTCGAGGCGGATATCGTGACGGGCGTGCCCGATTCGAGCATATCGGCGGCGATCGGCTACGCGGAGAAGACGGGGATTCCGTATGAAATGGGACTTATCAAAAGCAAATATACCGGCAGAACGTTCATTCAACCGAGTCAGGAGCTGCGCGATCAGGGTGTCAAAATGAAGCTGAGCGCCGTGCGGAGCGTCGTCGAAGGGAAGCGGGTCGTCCTCATTGATGATTCGATCGTGCGTGGAACGACATCGTGCCGCATCGTCCATATGCTGCGCGAAGCCGGGGCGCGGGAGGTGCATCTGCGCATTGCCTCGCCGCCGTTCCGCTATCCGTGCTTCTATGGCATCGACACGCCGAAGAGCGAGGATCTGCTCGCTCATAGGAATACGGAAGAGGAGATGCGAAAGTTGATCGGCGCCGATTCGCTCGCCTTCCTGTCGAAGGAAGGGATGATTGAGGCGATTGGCGGCAGCTATGCGGATCAGCCGAACGGCGGCTTGTGCCTGGCCTGCTTCGATGATGATTATCCGACGGAGTTGTACGGCGCGCCCCGCGGCAGGCTCGGAGGCGGCATCCGCTCGCCGGTAAGGCCTTGAGGTGCAGGCGGCTGGGGACCTCTGCCGGGACATTCACGCCAAGGGAGAGAAGAAATGACGGGGTGCCAGCGGATCGCAAAATTTTCAGGGGGAAGGCGTCCCTGGGAGCGGGACGAACCGGAGAGGGGAGACGCATACGTTATGTCTGAAGCTTATAAGCAAGCCGGAGTCGACATTGCGGCAGGCAACGAAGCTGTTGCGCGGATGAAAAAGCATGTGCAGCGCACATTCCGGCCGGAGGTGCTGTCGGGTCTAGGAGGATTTGGGGCGCTGTTCGGGTTGGATGCGAAAAAGTATGAGGAGCCTGTGCTCGTCTCGGGCACCGATGGTGTCGGAACGAAGCTCATGCTGGCCTTTGCGGCAGATCGGCATGACACGATTGGCATCGATGCGGTGGCGATGTGCGTCAATGACATCATCGTGCAGGGGGCCGAGCCGCTGTTCTTCCTCGATTACTTGGCTTGCGGCCAGGTATTGCCCGAGCGCATCGAAGCGATCATCAGCGGCATCGCCGACGGCTGTAGGTTGGCGGGCTGCACGCTCATCGGAGGCGAGACGGCGGAGATGCCGGGGATGTACGCCCCGGGCGAGTATGATATCGCCGGCTTCAGCGTTGGCATCGTCGAGAAGCGCCGCCTCATTACGGGCGAGATGATCCGACCGGGCGATGTACTGCTCGGCCTCGCTTCGAGCGGCTTCCACAGCAACGGCTATTCGCTCGTGCGGAAGCTGTTTCTAGAGGAGGCCGGCTATACTCTAGAGGCGAGCGTGACGGCGGACGGACGTGCGCTGGGCGATGTGCTGCTTGAGCCGACACGCATCTATGTGCGTCCGCTGCTGGAGCTGATGAATCGGGTTACGATCAAGGGAGCGGCCCATATTACGGGCGGCGGCTTCTTCGAAAATATTCCACGCATACTGCCGGGAGGCACGGCGGCACAGATCGATTGCGGCTCATGGCCGATGCCCGAAGTGTTCCGCCTCAGCCGCGAGCTGGGAAGCCTGACCTGGACGGAGCTGTTCACGACGTTCAATATGGGCATCGGCATGGTTATCGCCGTAAGCGCGGACGAAGCGGCTGCGGCGGAAACCTGCCTGGCAGAGCAGGGCGAGGCGGTATACCGTATCGGTACGGTCACGGAAGGCGAGCGCCAGGTTCGGATTCTGGAGGCGGGTTACTGATGCGCACGGGATGTGAAGGGCAGGAGGCGGAGTACGCCGGCACAGCAGGGCTGGAAATCGCACCGTCCTCCCGCACCTCCTCGCTGCCCCGCATTGCGGTGTTCGCCTCCGGATCGGGCTCGAACTTCCAGGCGCTGGCGGAGGCGTCGCGGGCGGGGCAGCTCGGCGGGGAGGTCGCACTGATCGTGTGCGACAAGCCTGGAGCCCGCGTATTGGAGCGGGCGCGCGACGCCGGCGTACCGGCCGCGGTGTTCGAGCCGAAGCGCTATGAGAGCCGCGGCGATTACGAACGCGACGTCCTGCGGATGCTGAGCCGGCATAGCGTGCAATGGATCGCCCTGGCCGGATATATACGGCTCGTTACGCCGGTGTTGCTGGAAGCGTATGAAGGCCGCATCCTCAATATCCATCCCTCCTTGCTCCCGAGCTTTCCGGGCCTGAACGCGGTACGCCAGGCGCTGGATTACGGCGTGAAGGTGACGGGAGTAACCGTGCATCAGGTCGATGCCGGGATGGATACGGGGCTGATTGTCGGGCAGGAGGCGGTGGCGATTGCCACAGATGATACGTTTGAATCGTTGCTCGCCAAGATTCAGGCGGTGGAGCATCGGATCTACCCGCAGGTACTGCGGAGTCTGCTGACCGGGCCTTACACCGGCCAACGGGCCGGCCAAGAGGACGAAGCATGATGCAATATCACATGACAATGCTAGCAGAGAAAAGTGGTTTTCGATATAACAGAGAATGGCCCAAGGAACCGTTTCCGGTCTGAGATAGACAGACCGTGACAACACACGGTAGATGGTGACATCGACTCGGCGGAAGTGATAGCTTGGCAGCGGGATTCAAGTGAAGGGGGAGATCATGATGACGATTCGTAGAGCGCTAATCAGCGTATCCGATAAGACGGGGATTGTCGAATTCGCCCGCGCTCTGGCGGAAGCCGGCGTGGAGCTTGTATCGACGGGGGGCACCAAGTCGCTGCTGGAGCGCGAGGGTGTTTCGGTTATCGGCATTTCAGAGGTGACCGGCTTCCCGGAAATTATGGACGGACGCGTGAAGACGCTGCACCCGGCCGTGCACAGCGGCCTTCTAGCCGTGCGCAGCAACGCGGAGCATACGCGGCAGATGGAAGAGCACGGCTTGTCCTATATCGATCTGGTGGTGGTCAATCTGTATCCTTTCCAGGAGACGATTGCGAAGCCGAACGCAAGCGATGAGGAGGCCATCGAGAATATAGATATCGGCGGACCGACGATGCTGCGTTCGGCTGCGAAGAATCATGCCGATGTGACCGTGGCTGTCGATGCGGCAGATTATGCGGGCGTGCTGGACGAAATCCGGCAGCTAGGAGATACAACGCTGGCGACGCGGAAGCGTCTGGCGGCGAAGGTATTCCGCCATACGGCGGCGTATGACGCGCTTATTGCCGATTATTTGACGAAGCAGACCGGCGAGGTATGGCCGGAGCGGCTCACCGTTACTTATGAGCTGGCACAACCGCTCCGCTATGGCGAGAACCCGCATCAGGCAGCGGCATTCTACCGCCAGCCGCTAGCGGGCGCGGTAAGCATTGCGACGGCCGATCAGCTTCACGGCAAGGAGCTATCGTACAACAATTACAACGATGCCCATACGGCACTCTCCATCGTAGGCGAATTCGTGGAGCCAGCTGTCGTGGCGGTGAAGCATATGAATCCTTGTGGCGTCGGCATCGGCAGTACGGTAGAGGAAGCCTATCGCAAGGCGTATAAATCGGACCCGACTTCGATCTTCGGCGGTATCGTGGCAGCGAACCGGCCGATCGATCGCGCGACGGCAGAGCTGCTGCATGAGATTTTCCTTGAGATCATCATCGCTCCCGATTTCAGTCCAGAGGCGCTCGACATCCTCAAGCAGAAAAAAAATATCCGCCTGCTCCGTACCGGCACGAAGTCTGCACCGTCAGAACGCAAGGCGGCCCGCCAATTGACTTCGGTCGAGGGTGGATTGCTGGCGCAGGACATCGATGTACATACGCTTGATCCGTCTTCCTTGAAGACGGCGACGGAACGGGAACCGTCGGTGGAGGAGTGGGATCAGCTTGTGTTCGGCTGGAACGTTGTCAAGCATGTGAAGTCAAATGCGATTGTTCTCGTCAAGGACGGGATGACGGTCGGTATCGGCGCCGGTCAGATGAACCGCGTCGGCGCGGCGCGCATCGCGATCGAGCAAGCCGGAGAGAAGGCGCGCGGGGCAGTGCTGGCATCGGATGCGTTTTTCCCGATGGGCGATACGGTGGAGCTTGCCGCGGCGGCTGGCATTACGGCAGTCATTCAGCCTGGCGGCTCGGTGCGCGACGAAGAGTCTATTGGGGTGGCGAACCGGAACGGCATGGCGATGGTAATGACGGGCGTGCGTCATTTCAAGCATTAGCAGGAGAAGGCAACAGGGCGTTAACGAACTGGCTGAAGCGGAGATAACAGGAACGGGGGACTTCATCACATGAAAGTATTGATCATCGGTTCAGGCGGGCGCGAGCATGCGCTGGCATGGGCGCTGAAGCAGAGCCCGAAGGTCAGCAAGGTGCTGGTGGCTCCGGGCAATGCAGGGATGGAGGATGTCGCGGAGACGGTTCCCTTCCTAGTGATGACCGATTATGAAGGCATTGCGAAATATGTGCGCCACCATGACATCGATCTTGTCGTCGTCGGCCCGGATGATCCGCTGGCGGACGGCATCGTCGATCTGCTGCAGGCGCACGGGGTCCGGGTATTCGGCCCGGATCGGAAAGCGGCGGAGATCGAGGGCAGCAAGGTATTCATGAAGGATCTGCTGCGCGCCTACGGCATTCCGACCGCCGCGTATGCTGCATTTGAGGATGCGGAGGTGGCGAAGCAATATGTGCGTGGGCAGGCGATGCCGATCGTCATCAAGGCGGACGGTCTTGCCGCCGGGAAAGGCGTTGCGATTGTGCAGACCGTCGAAGAGGCGGAGCGGGTATTGAATGAGGTAATGATCGAAGGCAAGTTCGGCGCATCCGGCAGCCGGGTTGTTATCGAGAAATTCATGCCGGGGCAGGAAATGTCGGTGCTGGCGTTCGTGGACGGAGAAACGGTGCTGCCATGTATGCCTGCCCAGGATTATAAGCCTGCGTATGACAACGACGCCGGACCGAATACCGGCGGGATGGGCACGTACAGCCCGCTGCCGCAGTTCCCGGAAGAGGTGTTCACGCGGGCGGTGGAACAGGTGATCAAGCCAACGGTGCGGGCGATGGCGGCGGAAGGCCGCCCGTTCCGCGGCCTTCTCTTCGCCGGATTGATGATAACGCCGGAAGGGGAGCCGAAGGTGGTCGAATTCAATGCCCGCTTCGGCGACCCGGAGACGCAAGTGGTTCTGCCTCGCCTGAAGTCGGACCTGTTCGACGTGCTGTGGGCCTGCACTGACGGCACGCTGGATCAGATCGAGCTTACATGGCGCCACGAAGCCGCCGTATGCGTCATCGTCGCCTCGGAAGGCTATCCGGGCAGTTATCGCAAAGGCGAGCTCATTACCGGGCTGGAGGAAGCTTCGAAGCGGGCGCTCCTCTTTCACGCGGGCACGGTTCGCGATCAGGACGGGACATGGCGGACGAACGGCGGGCGGGTGCTCGGCATCGTCGGACGAGGCCCGGATCTGTCGACGGCGAAGGCCAATGCGTATGAGGCGGTGCGCCAGATTGACTTCGCCGGCATGCATTACCGGACCGACATCGCCGACAAGGCGAACTGCACGTTGGCGGACCCTGCAACCTTTCCATCCTGACCGTGGGAACGTGCCCGGCTGCGCAATGGCTTTTCATCCGGGTATGACAATAGAGAGAACCGTGACTCTTGGCCGCTTAACTGAGGCTGTGGAGTTACGGTTTTTCCTTTTGACAGCTGCGTTCCTTTCAACGTTGAAGCAGGAAGAATATTTTATGTTCGAATCCTCATACTAATGTCGTATCTTCGTATGGAGGGAGGAACGACTGATGAAGGATCTGTATCCGCCGGGTCATGCGCTGACCCGGTTGTATTTATCCCAGGAGCATACCCGAGGACGGGAGGAAGCCTCCGTCATGGAAGCGATGCATCGGTCAGACCAGAAATCTGATTCTTCCTCTGAGGATGATCTCGATGCCAGCATTGGCCATCTGTATGAAGGTATGTCTGACGGTGCGTTGGAGACGCATCAGATGGTGCAACGTTCTTATGGGCTGTACGAGTGATAATCTATATTCGCCTTGGCAGGTCAGCCGAACAAAGCCGCAGCACCGCGCAAGCGTAGGCTGCGGCTTTGTCGTGCTCTTATCCGTACGGGTTGACACCGGAACGAAGCAGGAGTACACTATCCTCAATAACATATTAAATTAATCGGAATTATAAGGTATCTGTTTCAATGCGCTCGGTAGGGGCAGACCTCTTTGTTCGGCATGATAAGGAATTGTTGTGAATGAGAATCGGAACTCGAATAAAGGAGCAGGTGCGGGGGACCGCTCTTTTTTATCATGGAATGCGTCTTGGGGGCTTATCAGAAATGGACCTCCGCCTCTTACAGCCAGATCGGCTCTGCGCGGTCATTCGGCGGGAGTTAATTTGGAATGTGATGCATAATCTAAATACGAAACCGGCCGGCGTCGTCCGGTTCAGCGGCGTTGGGGATGAGAGGCTTAGGGAAGCGGAGCAGCGGATACGCCCTGTGAACGGATAGAAAACCGGTTCGCAATGCAATCGAACACGGAGTCGGTATGACGATGAGGAAAAGAGCGGAAACTATACTCGATGGGGAAGTGGAGAGCTCTAAAAAATTTGCAATGAAAACGCCTTTTTCAAGCATTTTTCGAAATATTGTGAAACTTGTCGAAAAAGGGTGATTTATAGGCCTAGTTCCGGCTATAAGATTCGACAAATGCTTCCTTTCTATTTATGATTTGTTTACAAAGCCATCGGGTCATGTGATAAGATATGTAAGGCTTGAAAAATTATGCAGCACTAGATACGCGCAATATTGATTGCAAAGGAGATCGCGGAATGTTCAAGAAAAGGGACGTATTTTTCGAAACGCTGCAAAATATGGCGGATACGCTCGTTCAGGCAGCGGAAACGTTCGCACAAGGGGTAGAAAATCTGCAGGATGTCTTATCGTTCACGAAGGAAATGAAGGAACTGGAAAGCAAATGCGACGTTTACACCCACACTATTTTGACGGAGCTTAACAAGGTGTTCATTACGCCAATTGAGCGGGAAGACATCATGGCGCTGACGACGGCGCTGGATGATGTTCTGGACGGCATGGAGGCCAGCGCTTCGCGTTTCGACATGTACCAATTGCTTGAACGGGACGAGATCGTCGTATTGTTCGCCGATGTCATCAAGCGCAGCGCCTACGAGATTCAGAAGGCTATCCGCTTGTTGTCTGAAAAGAAGCTTTTAGCTATTCGTGAGCATAACATTCGAGTCAACGAGCTTGAAAATGCGGCTGACGATATTTACCGACGGGGCGTCCGGGCTCTGTTCGCGGATGTGACCGATCCAATAGAACTGATTAAGCGCAAAGACATTTATGAGCGGTTGGAGCAGACGACCGACAGCTGCGAGGATGTGGCGAATCAGCTGGAATCGATCGTCATGCGGAATTCCTGATAACTGTCGTAGCATAGATGAGCCAAGGTACGAAGGAGGTTGGGGATTGTGCGGATGCATCCGGCTGCCGGCTCTGTGCAATCGTGAATAAATGGGAATGGATATCAATTTTTGGGTCATCGGGATCGTTATCTTCCTGGCCCTGGCGTTCGACTTCATCAATGGCTTCCACGACACGGCGAATGCGATCGCCACGTCGGTCTCGACCCGGGCCTTGCCCCCGCGCGTGGCCATTCTGCTCGCTGCGGCGATGAACTTCGCCGGCGCATTAACCTTCACTGGGGTCGCGAAGACGATAGGGGGAAGCATCGCCGATCCGACACAACTCGACAACGGGCTTGAGATTGTTGCCGCCACGCTTATTGCGGCGATTATCTGGAACCTGATCACCTGGTGGTTCGGGATTCCGTCTTCGTCCTCGCATGCGCTCATCGGTGCGCTGGCCGGAGCGGTATTCGCAGGAGCCGGGGCTGACAAGCTCAATCTGAGCGGCTTCAAAAGCATTGTCCTTGGACTTATCATCTCGCCGATAATCGCCTTTGTCGTCGGTTACATCGTCATGACGATATTGAAATGGATTTTCGGGAGGCGCAGTCCGCATTCCGTGAACAAAGGCTTCCGCACTTGCCAGATCATTACGGCCGCGTTCCAATCGTTCACGCACGGCACGAACGATGCCCAGAAGGCAATGGGTATTATTACGTTCGCGCTGGTCGCTGCCGGTCTGCAGCAGGAGATGGAGGTTCAGACCTGGGTCAAGCTCGCGGCTGCCACCTCAATGGCGCTCGGGACCTCGATTGGGGGCTGGAAGATTATTAAGACGATGGGCACGAAGATATTCAAGATCGAGCCTATCAACGGCTTTGCCGCGGATTTGTCGGCTGCTTCCGTCATCATGTCCGCCACGCTTACGCATTTGCCAATTAGCACTACACATGCGATTACCTCTGCCATTCTGGGGGTAGGCTCTGCGAAGCGGTTCTCGGCGGTCAAATGGGGAGTGGCTGGACGCATCGTTGTGACCTGGTTCATCACAATCCCGCTCTGCGCGGGATTATCGATACTGGTCCTCAAAACGATTGACTTTCTGTTCTACTAATAAGAGGAAAAAGCTGGCTCGGAGGAGTTGGCTTTTTGATGGTACGCCCAGCATGGGTGTCATCTTTAGGGTCAAAGCCTTGAACTTCGGAGCAGCCGAAGTTCAGGGCTTTCATGATGGCCAATTCCCGCTGAGGCCCCTGAGAAGTGTCTCGGGACATAAATCATGCCCTTCCGATCATCCGCTGGTGTGTTTCATCGCCACCTTGCCACCTTTCATAGGTGGGAGGACGGGGGTGAGCCGCCCCCTCCTACTCGATTTGCCTGGAGCTATGCTTCCTGTCTGTTTTGACGAGTGCCGTTCGCGGTGCGGGGGCTACCTTGTACGCCGTGAGGCGTTGCCTGTGCGGCGGGGCGTCGATCTCCGGCGGTTGCCACTTCCCGATCGCGGACTGCCGCTCGAATATCTTCGTCGTCTGCGCGGTGCGGCTCCGCCGTCACCGTCATCCGCAGTGCTCAGCTTTTTTCCACCTCCTTTTCCAGGCATAAGGGTCCCCATGAACATTTTGGCGACCGGAATAAGCTGCTGGACGCTGCTCATGATCTTCTGCACCTTGCCCATCGTTTCGACGATGCCGTCAATGCCTCCGAGGCGGTCGATCATCGAGTTGAGGTCGCCCATGGAGAAGTTGCCCAGCAGCTTTTTCTCCGGCTGAACGGCCGTGTCGATCGGCGTCTCGGCGACCGCATTGAACGGGACGATTGGCGCTTGCGGGTAAGGCGTATATCCGGTCAACTCCGGATATCCTTCAGGAGAACCAGAAGGCAGGCCGTTGAGGCTGCGGGCGTTCATGCGGCTGCCGGCGGGATGGGCCCGGGCCTGATTCCGGGCTGCCCGTTCCCTGGCCAGGGGAGATGTGGAATGCGTCGCCTGGGGCCCGCGCATGCGGGGCACCGATATTAGCTCCACCGGTTCCGGAATGCTAGGCCGCCCATTGCGGTGAGGAACTTTCATCTCATCACGACCTTTTTCATTAAAATCATCATGCGTGTTCAAAAAGACGGCTGGAGATCGCTGTATGACCTTTGGCATAATCGTCATATTTTGGATGGTAATTAGGAATAGGTTACTATACAGTATGTGGTAGGCGAACAACACGTGTGGACGATCGCCCGTAGGTGTACGCCCAATCCTTTATGAAAGCGCTGTTATTAACACCTTTATTCATTAAAGCACAAACACGGTAACGCTTGAAAAGGTGATGTGAAGGCAGTACAATGAAATTACATCCGAAAAAGTGGGAGTGGGTAAGGTTGCAAATAAAAAAATTGAATGATAATTCGATCGACCAGTTGTTTGAAGCGATTTTGACGCTGGAATCACTTGAAGAGTGCTATATTTTCTTTGATGATCTGTGTACGGTGAATGAAATCCAATCCTTATCCCAGCGGCTGGAGGTAGCCCGGATGTTGGGTAAGGGCTGCACTTATAATCAGATTGAAGCGGAGACGGGCGCGAGTACGGCGACGATTTCCCGCGTGAAGCGTTGCTTGAACTACGGTAATGACGGCTATAAAATGTCGCTGGAACGTCTGGGGCGCTAAGCGATACGCCCGGGCCTGTTGGTGATTAGCCACGGTTCTCCCGACGGCTTTTGGGCAAAGCTGGTAGATGAAGCAATGGCGCAGGCAGCGTGGCCGGGAGGGGTGCCATCGCTTCTTCTTTTTAAGATTGCGTGCCGGAACGGACGATTCAGGATGGCATTGCTGAGTCGGAGGCACAAGAGGTGGATGCCGTTGGGGTCATCCCTTTATTTATTTCTGGTGGAAGTACGCATGTCAATAAGATTGGTTATCCGCGAAGCCCAGCTGCGCTATCACTTGCTCCCCTTACAGGATAGGGAATGAGGCTCGACGGCGCATTTCACAGTGATTTGTTGGATTTCCCATAGTATAATCAAGTAAGAAATCAATCTGTGAAGGTGCCCGGGAACAGAGAGCTACGGACAGGCATGGCGCCGGAATGGGAATAGAATGCAAACGGGTGACGATTGGAATGATAAAAAAAGCAAGGTTAATCTATAACCCGACTTCCGGGCGGGAGGAAGGGAAGAAGCGGCTGCCGAACATTCTGCATATGCTGGATGCCGCCGGCATTGAAGCGACAGCGCATGCGACGGATGGCGCTGGCGATGCGACGGCCAGCGCGGCCGATGCCATCGACCGGGGCTATGACATGATCATCGCCGTCGGCGGGGACGGTACGCTGAACGAAGTCATCAATGGTATGGCTGGCAAGCCGTCACGGCCGCCGCTCGGCATTATTCCGCTCGGCACGACGAATGATTTCGCCCGTGCGCTGGGCATCCCCCGCCATTGGGAGGACGCTTGCTCGATTATTACCCGGCAGAAGACGCGAGTGATCGATCTGGGGCAGGTGAATGATACGTATTTCATCAATATCGCGGGCGGCGGGTCGCTGACCGAGCTGACTTATGAGGTACCTAGCAAGCTGAAGACGATGATCGGGCAGCTCGCTTACTACATGAAGGGCTTGGAAAAGATGGCGAGCCTGCGGCCGACGGAGCTGCGCGTCGAGGTGGACGGCCACGGCGTGTTCCATGAGGAATTCATGCTGTTCTTGATTGCGAATACGAACTCAGTCGGCGGCTTCGAGAAGCTGGCGCCAGGGGCGCGCATCGATGATGGCCTGTTCGATGTCATCATGCTGAAGAAATGCAATCTGGCGGAGTTCATCCGTGTGGCCGGGATGGCGCTGCGGGGCGATCATATTCTGGACCCGCTCATTATCCACGTCCAGTCGAAGCGGGTGGCGGTCACGTCGCCGGACACGGTGCAGCTCAATCTGGACGGGGAATACGGCGGACTGCTGCCGGGGACGTTCCAGGTGCTGCCATCGCATTTGCGGATATTTGCCGATATCCTGGAGGAGCGGCAAGAGCAAGGATAGGCACGGCTTCCCGCGAGTCGGCTGCGGTCGGTGTAGGCGGGTTATGGGAGAGACTGCAAAATGTCATGCATGCTGCGCCGCTGGGGCTACGGCGGCTGGGGCGTAAGGCGTTGCGGAAGCTGGAGGGCTTGGCCTGCTGCCGGTGAGGCGGGGGGGTCAGGTCTTTTTTTGATATGAATGGGCGTAAGGCATAACGAGAATATCATATTGGCATAAAGGGATAGCAAGCAAGAGAGCGGAGGATGCTGTTGTGAAAAGGAAGAAGCAAGGCAACAGGACGGAGCGCCGAAAACGCCGGGGAACGGAAACAACGGGCGGGGCGCAAGCGGCGGAGGGAGCCGCGGCAAAGAAGCGTGGCTGGACGGGACAGGCATCGCCTTCGACTCCAGTAGGCAAAAATGATGAGGTTGTGCTCGATATTATCGGGCTGACCCATGACGGCGAAGGCGTCGGCCGGGCGGACGGCTTCACGTTGTTCGTCAGCGGCGCGCTGCCGGGCGAGCAGGTGCGGGCGCTCGTGCTGAAGGTGAAGAAGCAGTACGGCTATGCCAAAGTATTGGAGCGGCTCATCGACAGCCCGTACCGCGTAGAACTGGAGCATCCGGCGAATGCGTACGGCGGCTGCCAGCTGCAGCATCTGGACTATGGCGAGCAGCTGCGCTGGAAGCGGCAGCATGTCGTCGATGTGCTGGAGCGGATCGGCAAGTTCGAGGTGGAGCATGGAGCCGAGACCAGAGTTTCGGACGGGCAGCCACCGATCAAGGTGCTGCCTGTCATCGGAATGGAATATCCTTGGCGCTACCGCAACAAGAGCCAGATGCCTATCGGTACTGATCCGCAGACGGGAGAACTGATTGGAGGTTATTTCGCCAAGGCGAGCCACCGGATTATCGACACGGATGTAAGCCTGCTCCAGCATAAGCGGAATGACAAGGCGATGCGTGCCGTGAAGCGGATTGCCCGCAAGTACGGCATCGCGCCGTACAACGAAGAGACGCATACGGGCCTGCTCCGGCATGTGATAATGCGCGTCGGCTTCCGCACGGACGAGCAGATGATTACACTTGTGACGAACGGAGAGGGGCTGCCGCATGAAGCGGAGATTGTGGCCGAGTTGGTTGAAGCGTTGCCGCAACTGACGAGCATCTGCCTGAACATGAACACGAAGCGCACGAACGTGATTATGGGCGACAAGACCCGCATCTTGTGGGGTTCGGAATATATAACGGATGATATCGGGGATATCGCGTTCAAAATATCCGCGCGCTCGTTCTACCAGGTGAATCCGGTGCAAACGGAGGTGCTGTACGAGAAGGCGGTGGAGTATGCCGGCCTCAGCGGGCAGGAGACCGTCATTGACGCGTACTGCGGTATCGGGACGATCTCGCTGTTCCTGGCGCGGCGCGCGAAGCGGGTGCTCGGCGTCGAAATCGTGGAGGAAGCGATCGCCGATGCGCACCGCAATGCCGAGCTGAACGGCATCACGAACGCGGAATTCGCTGTCGGCGCCGCCGAAGACGTTATCCCGCAGTGGAAGGAGCGCGGCCTGGCCCCCGATGTTATCGTCGTCGATCCGCCCCGCAAAGGCTGCGATCCCGCGCTGCTGGACACGATGCTGGCGATGCGCCCGGAACGGATCGTGTACGTCTCCTGCAATCCGTCAACGTTGGCAAGGGATATGCGGGTGCTCGCGGATGGCGGTTATACTATGGTTGAAGTACAGCCGGTGGATATGTTCCCGCAGACGGCGCATGTGGAGGTCGTAATAGGAATGCAACGAATAGATACGTAGAAATCCTTTGTTTTCAACATTTTGCGGGTTTTATGACCTTCACGAAGGACAAAATCGAGGTTTCGGTCGTGCTGGACCTTGGTTTTGACGTCGAGTGTGTAGACATGTAGTAAAGTGTAGGGAGCGTCGCGTCTTTATTAGGCGCTCTTTTTAATGAACTTCAATGGGAGAGGAATTTCCAATGATTTGTCGAATCGTCAATGAACGTGGTATCTAAATCATTTCTGAATAGGGGTATGTATGACTAATGAATCGAAGTAAATACTTCAATTATTTTATTGGATTTAAATATTTATTCAGAAACGTTTTTTGCCAAATTGATGAATTTATTGTTTGGACTTACGTTGGTCAATTTGAATATACTTAAACAGAATGTTGAAGGCATTGATTTGGTGGATGTAAACCACAAAGTTGTAGCTCAAGTGTCTTCAACCTGTACAAAACAAAAAATTGAAGGCTCGTTAAATAAGGATATATTTCTTAGGTATTCAGGCTACCGTTTTATTTTTGTTTCAATTGCTAAGGATGCAAACAAGCTTCGGGAATTGAGTTTTATTAATCCACATAATGCTGCTTTTTCTCCTGCGGATGACATTGTGGATATAAACACATTATTAAATGTTATACTGAACATGGAAATCGGCAAACAGCGCGAGGTATTTGAATTTGTAAAAAAGGAACTTGGAAATGATGTTGATGTACTTAAAGTAGATACAAATCTTGCGACCATCATAAACATACTTGCAAGCGAGAATCTTGCTAATGTGAGATTTTATGTTTTGATCTTGCAGCTATATTATTTGCTGATGAGGAAAAGATACCGAGTTTGCACTTCCTTCTAAATGACAAAAAAGAATTAATGCACGATAATCAATTAATTAAGGTTGCAGATTATGTAAGTAGAAAAAATATTCAATTGGTTGTTTCTATTCTGAAGGATAAGTTGCCTGTAAGCCTGCTTGATAAAGCCCATATTGTTGTTGAATTAATTCAAGTGCATCGTCTGCTCTCATTGATGCTTTGCCTTTTCCTGATTGTCTCCTGTCCCATAGTGACATTATCTCAGAACAGTTATGGGATGACATTATCACAGAAGAACAACAGAAGCACGAAGGCCCTCTAGACGTATAAATTCCGTCATGGTAAGATATAAATAGAAAAAGGAGCCGTGCTGCTAACACGACTCCCGAGCAATAGCCGCTTTAAGAGCGGTCGGCTGTAGAAAAGTTTTACGAAATAGGTCGCACTCCATTCCACTGGGCGGCCTATTTCTTTGTGTGCAAGTATATCAGCAGCGTCACGACAAACGTCAATAACGCGAATATCCAAAGTCCAAATTGGAACATAACGGATAGTGCTTCATATACGCTCACAGGCATCACCTCCCTTCCGGGAGAGTTAGCCGACCGCCATAAAGCCTTTCTATTGCTCGTCTATCATACCATATATTTCAATGTATGGGGACGGAAAACGACGAATTTTTGTAATTGCAACCACGCACTGGACGAACCGGGCCTGCTGATTGGAGGCGTCACTTATGCCCCAGTCCGGGCGGTTGCGGAGGCTGTTGGGGCTAAAGTGAGCGGGTGGGTTGGGGAGGAACGAAAGGTGAATATTCAAAAGTAGCAACAAGAGTTGTAAGAATATATTTCCCACGACTCCATGAAAAAGAAACCTTGAAAGACATGTAGCCAATCAAGGTTGGAATTTCTATTTATTACTAAATCGTGAAATCCATCCATCCTATGTATATAATTCTCCGGCTAGACCATCACTAATTTCTTTAATATTTGACGGATTGTAAAATGAAGTGCGACACCTTCTGGGAATAAAAAACAAAGGGCCCATGGCCGGATTCGTGTAGAATGAAAGTTCTCACCA
>NZ_BALG01000342.1 GCF_000315235.1 Paenibacillus popilliae ATCC 14706
TTCTCGATATACTGTTTCACCGTTTCCAGTGATACGCTTCCAACTGTGGCTACGAAGTAGGCGTTTGTCCAAAGAGAAGGCAATCGCGTGGTCAATTTCGGATACTCGCATCTCAATACACGAGATGTAAAACCTTTCAGATGTTTTACAATTCGGTGGATACCAAACTGCGGGTCACACTTGATCAAAAGATGTACGTGATCGGGCATGATTTCCACCTCTAAAATTTCGGATTGTAATTCTTTCGCTTTAATCTGGAGTAGTTCTTTCAGTCGGTTGTCAATAGGTGGTACTAGCACCCTCCGCCGATATTTCGGACAAAAAACAACATGATATTTGCAATCAAAAGTGATGTTGCGGTTGCTTTCAACTTCTCGCTGTGACATGCTTATACCACCTCAAGAATATTATACCATAAATATTAGATAGCGAGGATATATCTATTGTCGAAT
>NZ_BALG01000341.1 GCF_000315235.1 Paenibacillus popilliae ATCC 14706
ACTCAACTTCACCCAGTACTTTGTTGGTTATTCTTGTCACTTTTTCGCTCGTCTTTATCACTCCCTTTGCTTTTACAACAATATCAATTTCCCCAACATAACATCCAATCACCCCCACCAAAATTATACTTACTACAATTCCTATGAAAAAAGGAATTCCCGTAGACACTCTTGCCTCGAACATCTCTTTACTATCCGTCAATTCATCCAGCTTCACCAAATTGGTATTCATCATTTATACCCATTCCCATAATGAAGTTACATAGAAAA
>NZ_BALG01000340.1 GCF_000315235.1 Paenibacillus popilliae ATCC 14706
TGATCAATCAACGACCACGAAAATGTTTGGGCTGGAAGACTGCTCACGAATCCTTCTCAGAAGAACTGTCGCACTTGGCTTGACAATCCGTCAAAAATATTAACAGACCTTATAGTCATGGCTGTAATCTTATCCTTAATTCCGATGATCAAGTCTATATGTCAGGTGGCACAACACAAATAGGCACAAAATTATTATCTCTTGAAACAAGTATCTTTAGGGGATTTAAAGAGGAAGATGCAGTTCTAGGAAACGTAAGATTTGAAAGCTACTTAAAAGCATTATACTTAGTTGGATATATACAATTTGAAAATGATCCACTCATTGAAAAAGCTCGTCAACGATATAGGGAAGGTTACCGGTTACAAAGGTTTGGGACTCAAACCGGTAACAATACAAAATTTCTGTAAAATGGGTTATCTTAAATTGGGTCGAAGTTTTTATGTTACATGATAAAAAAAGAAGAAGGAGATGATTTTATATGCAGC
>NZ_BALG01000339.1 GCF_000315235.1 Paenibacillus popilliae ATCC 14706
ACCAATCTCGACTCTCTCCCTCCGGAGAGTATGTCGGTTGTAAGTGGGCAATTTTCAACCGATGATATTGGGTATTTTACATCCGATTTTCACATCAATTGATGCGTCTTTATTTGGATTCAATAGCAAATCACCTCACACATAATAATTACAAACAATGACTTGATATCATTTGTAATTATTATACTATGCGTTTCAAGGGGATCCATAATTTAGGATATTGAGAAACGGAATATAAAAAAGGCACAAATAGGTGTTTCATCAAGGTTAAACACTTCTACAATTGATATAAAATGGAGCTACTGTTAACAAGAACGAACTGTGTAGGGAAGGAATTTGAAATATAGTTTATTGATCAGTAACTCGTGATACCGC
>NZ_BALG01000338.1 GCF_000315235.1 Paenibacillus popilliae ATCC 14706
TCGGAAGCACTCGTCGAACGTGCGATGGAGCAAGACTTGTACAATGAGTTGTTCGACCTAGCTACCAGAGAAGGGAGACATTCCTAATTACAGTATTGGCAGTACATGATGACGAGCTGATATGGAAGATGTGAAACAATGGAACGTGAACAAACAACAATCCGCCTGCCTGATGAGCTTATGAAGGAACTCAAGCAGGAGGCGGAGCGTAAGGGGAATTAGCTAATTAGTTCTTTTTATTGCGGCTTCTTGTTCAATGGAACGGACAGATAATACTTCAATGATTCCTTTTTGGCGTTCTTGCGATAATTCCACACGTCTCACCGTTTCGTTGGTCTCCAGCGTGGCTTGTTTAATCATTGGGATTAGTGCAGTGTCTTTTTCGATGCTATCAAGGCGCTCATTCATTTTTTTCTGCTCGGCTTCGAGCTTCTGTTGTCCAGCTTTAAGTTCGGATACATCGGTTTTGATGCTCTTAAGTTCCGACAAGATTTGATGTAAAAGTTCGTTTTCCATCGACGTCATTCCGTTCCAGCATATATTTAATTTCATTGTACAGGTCGAGCGGAGGACAAGCAACAGTCGTCAATTAGTGACGGCGTGGATCGTCAGAACGCCCGACGAGATAGTCGATAGATACGTCGAAGTAGTCGGCAAGGGCATATAACGCTTCAATTGATGCGGCCCTTTTAGCCTTTTCGATTTTGCTAACAGCACCTTTGGTGACTCCCATAACGTTTCCGAGTTCGTCTTGATTTAATTGTTTTTCAACTCGGAGATGATGAATACGACTAGCCAATTTTTCTTTTTCAAACATCAAAAAAACTCCTTGACAGTTGACTTAAAGTCGACATAAGTAATGAGGGAAAGGCGGTGAATATGAGAGTTATTGAAGCTGAACGGCTCAAACGTGGATGGACGCTTGGGTTCGTAGCAGAAAAACTAGGTATAAGTAAATCCGCTATTCAGCGCATCGAAAAAGGCACAAGACGCCCGTCATACGAAGTCTTGTGCAAGCGGTGCATCTGCTTCCATCTCGGAATGTACGGCAAATATTTTTCTGACGAGTTTGCAACGGTGAGCACAGGTTCGCAAAAACGCTGTAGGGCGCGTCTTCTCGGGAATTTCGGATATGCACGGTTAGACATCGAATAGTACGATTTAGCAGCATTTTTGTGGGTAATATGGGGAACATGAAGCTCTGGCACATTTGCCGGGGTTTTATTTATTTCCCGACGGATTGTAAAATGAAGTGCGACACCTTCTGGAAATAAAAAAAACAAAAGGCTCATATCTGTCGGTGAAAAACGATTCGATGCGTTAACGCGTGTACTTAATCACCTGGCGGATACTCCGCCTGATCACGATATACAACAAGAGAGTGAATG
>NZ_BALG01000337.1 GCF_000315235.1 Paenibacillus popilliae ATCC 14706
GGGTACCTTACGCCCAATGAGTGTGAACATTTGTACCGATATGCTGCATCGTTTTCTCGATTCTTTGTGTCTACTCTATTGACAGAGGTACAATGGGGATATCTATGTGTGGGCAGACAGTCGCGTAAGTACGGAGATTGACGGGAAGAGTTACCTTGGTTCTGTACGGTAACGAGAACACTTGTTCTTAGTATGTCCAACATGACCGACCGAAAGTCAAACCAAAAGACCAACGCCAAATAAACGCACATAATAATTAGGAAGAAATATGCTAAGCCAACCCGAAATCCCCCCGATAATCCCACGCGAACACATACGAAATTCCATATCATTAAATTTTCCGGTTGACACTTGTTAACGATTCGTGTTATATTACTTTTTGTCGATTGAGTTGCATAGTATTTTTGTAACGGCGAATTAACGAATGCCAAAACGATTAGCCTAGCGAATAATCCTACGAAGTACAACAAGAAAGACGAAGAGATAGAATCCCGAAAAACCGCGTGGTTATGCGGAAAATGTGCCGGGGTGGCGGAATTGGCAGACGCACAGGACTTAAAATCCTGCGGTAGGTGACTACCGTACCGGTTCGATCCCGGTCCTCGGCACCATGAATTGAAAGGCCTGTACATAGAGAGTTCTGGATGACAGCAGTCATTGACAGAGCTTTTTTTATTTTCAACCGTCTGGTAAGGCAGCTATCATATGCTTATATTGCTTGACTAATGGAACGGAAGGGGAGGAATCGGCTGTGGCGATACAGATTCAAGCAGACTGGGCAGCATTACTGCATGATGAGATAAGGCAGCCCTATTTCAAGCAGCTATGGGGATGGCTGAAGCAGGAATATGAGCGTACGGTGGTATATCCGCCATTTGATCTCATCTTCTCGGCGCTCCATTATACTTCTTATGCGGACACGAAAGTCGTCATCGTAGGACAAGACCCGTATCATGGGCCTGGACAGGCACATGGACTGAGCTTCTCCGTGCAGCCGGGCGTTCGAATTCCACCCTCGCTCGTGAATATGCTGAAGGAGAGTGCGAGCGATACCGGCACGACGATGCCGCAGCATGGCTGTCTTATACCTTGGGCGAAGCAGGGCGTGCTGATGCTGAATACGGTGCTGACCGTGCACCAGGGGCAAGCGGCATCCCATCGCGGCATGGGGTGGGAGCGATTTACCGATCGCATTATTCAATTGTTGAATGAGCGGGAACAGCCGCTTGTGTTCGTGCTGTGGGGATCCTTCGCCCAGGCGAAGCAATCCATGATCGATACAAGACGGCATGCAATCGTCAAAGGCCCGCATCCAAGCCCGTTGTCGGCGCACCGCGGTTTTTTTGGCAGCCGCCCGTTCTCGCAAGTTAATGAATGGCTACGCTCACGCGGAGCAACCGAGATCAATTGGCAGCTTCCTCTGGTTTCGGATATTCCGGCGGAAGATTTGCCGCAGATCGGGTAACACGCTGGATTGAACGGAAGCCCTCTGTCTGCGACGGATGCGAATCCAACGGACAGAGAGGCTTGCCTCCAGGGCGAACCGATTGAAGCTGCGATATGGGAGCAACTAACGAAGGCATTCATTATGTGTTGACAAGCTCCCTGCTCGATGATATACTTAAAATATCAATGTGTTCTGATAGCTCAGTAGGGAGAGCACCATCTTGACAGGGTGGGGGTCGGCGGTTCGAGCCCGTCTCAGAACACCATACGCATATTATCGCGTCGTATCCACGTTTGTGGGCTTTCGACTATCGTTGGACTAACAGAGGACAGTACGCAGGGTGACGTGCCTACGCTTTCGCAGGGTGGGACACTGATTCAGGCGCGAATACATACGAGGGATGCTTCTCATTCGATTCATTTCGAAGGGGAGGCGTTTTTGTTTTGGAAGAGAATAAGCGCAAAGGAAAACGAGTCAAAACGGCGCGCACGAGTAGCACTCGGGTCAACTCGCTTGATGCGCAGTTCGACCGATTTTACCACGCGAAGAGTGCGGAGAATGTGACGGATCGGACTCTTCGGAGCTATCGGGAAAATTACGCATACTTATGCGAATACCTTGACTGTACGGAATTATCCGTGACGTCCGAAACATCAACCCGGATGTTCTACGTAGGTACACTGTCTGGATGACGCGCGACAAGGTGAGATATGAGAATTGCGGTAAATTTGCGCCGGAGCCGGAGTACGTGAAGACGAAGGGATTGAAACCAACGACGGTTAACCTCCGCCTAAAGACGTTAAGAACGATGTTCAAATTTTTGGAGGAAGATGGAGTTGTATTAAAGAACCCATTCGAGGGAATAAAAAAGGTTGAAGAGGATGATGAAGGCAAAAAGATTTTGACGACAGAGGAGCTTCGCATTTTGCTGAACACGCCGAGTCGGCAGCACTATAGTGGGTTCCGCGACATAACTCTTATGTGCGTTCTCATCGATGGTTTTATGAGGATATCGGAGGCTTTATCGATCAAGAAAAGCGACATCGACTTCAATGCCGGTAAAATTACGCTGCGGGCTTCGACCACTAAAGGAAGGAAAATGCGGGTCATTCCGTTACAGAAAGAAACCGTCCGAATGCTGCGCGACCTAATTAAAGAAAATGAGGACTTCGATAGCGACTTAGTCTTTCTAACTTATTATGGTGAAGGCTTTACCGAACGCCTTCCGGCAGCGGCTTAGGGTATATGTAAAGAAAGCGAACCTTAATGTGAGAGTTCATCCGCACTTATTTAGACACACCGCCGCGACAATGGCATTAGAGAACGGGATGAGTATCCGTCACCTTCAGGAGATACTAGGCCACAAAGACTTACGAATCATACAAACATATACGCACCTATCTACGCAATCCTTAAAGAAGCAGCACGACCAGTACTCGCCTCTTAACGATGTTATCAGGAAGGCGAATAAGCCTCGTAAGGTTTTGCGATAGACATTCCCCGCGCACGCTCATAGTCGAGTCGTGCGTTTTTCTATCCTCGACATCTCCGCGCTTACAGCTTCTTCTTGTTAATCGTTGTGAACTTCTCGCGTTCTTCTGCGAGAAGCTTCTTTCGCGAAGCTCTCGAAAACTTTTTCAACGAAGTTCAGTCGGAAATTAAACGAATTTGATTCAATCGCGAACGAAGGAGAATCGAAGAGATAACGAAAGAAAAACGGAGATTTCCGCAATCTCTTCGCGCGTTAGTTTCCGAGTACATCCGACTATACTACCGTGTTTCTGTAACGAACGCGAAGCGCAAAGCTACCGAAAACTTTCTCGTTCACAATTCGTTTGTTAAGCTTTTTCGAACCCAGAAATCTCGCGGCTAAACGTTGATATAACGGGGTTTATGGGGTGTGAATAGGCGTGCATTGCTTAACGTCTTGGGATACAATAGGGTACGAAATAGGTAACGTTGGGTACCGCATTTCTCGCTTCTCATCGGCTGGAACGCGCGCACCGGACGGCCCTTCAAAAACTCACGGGAGGTGGTCGCATTACCTCGATTTTTATGCGTAAATCGTGCATAAACGGTGTATATTCGCGAGTTAGCCGGACACTATCGGACATGTGCGCGAGTCCTAATCGTTAAGAATCGTACTTTGCCTCGTCTCGCTCACTTTCTGCCTCTTCGAGTCTTCGCTCTACCTCGTCAATCCGCGACTGTACATTCGGAGGAACAACCTCGCAAACTTGATAAACTGGCTTTTCGATGACAATCGGTTCTGGCTGCGGCTGCGCTTCGATAGACTCTAAAGTACCGCGGACAAGTTCGTAATCCTCCTCGGCTTTCAACGCACGGGCTTCGGCTTCTTTTAACGCCTTTTTGACTTCGCGCAGTTCCCGTACGGTCATTTCGTCTACCAATTTGATTTCGCCAGTTGAAGGGATTGCGTGTGGTCGTTCGCGTTGCTCTGGCGGGATTGTTGCGATTTCATATAATGCCCTAAGTTCTATCTTCTCGCCTGAGACTCTTCTATCTCTACCTTTCTAAGCCATGAAGTCCACCCTCCATGTCTTTCAGCAAGTTTCTTCTCTCTCACATGCTTCAACCGTCGTCCGATCTCGAATATTGCTTCACCTGCGATTCGCTTGTACGCGTTAATCTCCGCTGTGATAACGTGGATATCCGTTGATAATTCTTGCGTCTGCTCTCGGTTGGTTATCGTCTGCATTCTTGTTCCACCCTTTCACTATTAGTAGTTAACGCATCTACAGAGTAGTTGCGATTCTATTTGAGTTATTTTGCCGAATCAAACGAATTATTCGTAGATAGAAAAATTCTATCGCTACAACCAATTCGCCAATTCCGCATAATCCAACGG
>NZ_BALG01000336.1 GCF_000315235.1 Paenibacillus popilliae ATCC 14706
GGGTCCGTCTCAGCCCGCTCAATCGACGGTTCAAGTTACTTCTTCTATTAATAAGAGTAATAACCTGGTACGAAATGCTGAAAAATTATCGAAAAGGCATGATGAACAAAGACAAATCAATCATTTAACGCAACAACTGTTCAAAGGGAACTCCAATCCAGGTATGGGAAATACATCGTTGAGATTCGGAGGAATTCATGAGGCTCGAACTGTTAATGGCGCCAGACTTTATTTTCAAAATACAAGAGATGGATTTAATATTGTAGCCAAGTCTACCAAGAAGAATCAAGACGAAGTTATTAGTGAACTCCGTAGAATGTACGGAAACTAAGGGGAAGGATGATATTACGCAGATGAATATTATAGAGATTAGATATCCTCCTTATGTGGGGGTAGATGTCTATAATGATAATAGTGATATGTTTGTCGATATGGAGGATGGGGTTACGTATACGGTAACCCTGTGGACGCCAAATAATTACTATTGGTATATGGATAAAGAACAGTTAAATTATGTCCCCTTTGGCTGTCCTGACATGCATGTACAATCGTTAACCAACGAGAACATTACGCAATCTATTGAGGATTACGCACGGGATGACGCGTATTTTTTGAAGTTAAGTTTCCTGGGGGGCGGTAACAGGCAGGAAGCCGCTTTTTGCATAGAAGAAATGAATGACATAATCAGAAAAATGAACAAGCAACCATTTGTATGGGACGAAGCTCCGGCTAACGAAAGGCACGAGTTGGAAATTATCGAGATTGAGTATCCGCCAAATTATGAAGATGTGAATAAAGATGAGGGCTGCATCCCGGTTGTAGTGAAAGCCAATGATGGAATGACCTATCACATCACCGTAATTACCCCCAATTACTATTACTGCTATATGCAAGAACACGGAATCGGGTATATCCCGGCGTCTCCTCCCCATCTGAAGGTGCGTTCCTTAACCAAAGAATATATTCGACAAGCACTGGAAGCTTGCCTTGAAGATGACGGATATGCGCTTAAGTTTTATTTTATCGCGCAG
>NZ_BALG01000335.1 GCF_000315235.1 Paenibacillus popilliae ATCC 14706
TCCTTTTCCATAACCATCCTCATTATGAGATGGCTACTGCGTTCATGGAACGTATCGTTGACTTTGGAATACCACGATGCGCTTTCCACCATATGAGCTATGCATTGTTCAATGTCACCTAATACCAAATAATACTCTCCCTGCACTCTAAGATAATCAGCGTAGTTAAAATAATTCAAAGGATTTCTTTCGTCTATGAAGGATACATTTATCCTGCTGCTTTCAATAATGGCGTTAGCTTCTGCGAGGTTGTTTTGTTGTAGATTTAGTTTGAGAAGGTGCTTTGTTACAGGAAGCGCAGATAGATCGCTACAAGTCTTAAGTAATTTTTGGAGTTGATTAATAGCTTGATCGACATGTCCTCTCTTTGCCTTTAATAAGGCTTCTACTAGAGCAACATTCTCTTGGATTTGTGGGTAGTTAAATTGTTTGTATTGTAAGCAGTATATTTCAGCCTCTTCATACTTTTCAATGCAAAAATACGCTTCCATAAGGAGGCAAAGTGCATTTACTTTGTGGGGGCTTGTGCCACTATCTTCTACAAGCAGTCTCTTGCTATGGTCAATACTCTCTTCATAAAGCCTTAATCTGAGGGCATGAACACCTAGTTTGTAATATAGTTCAATCCGATCATGCTGTGACAAAAAATCAACATAATGAAGAACGTACTTCCCACTATAGTAAGTCTCCTTCAATCTGCTAAAATCATCTCGTTCAATCAGGTACTTTTGATACATACCTTTGGCGATATAAGGCATGATTCCGTGGGAACGTGAGTAGTCAATGATGAGGTCGTACAACAAAAGTTGAATGGAGTTATTCTCGACGGATTTAATGGTTCGATAAAGCTTTTCTGTTAAGTCAAGACTGTCTTCATTTGGCGATTCAAGAAATTTGGTTGCTACTTTTCGTATCAGCTCAGCATTTTGACATTGTTGGATTGTTGTTTGCAAGATACACATCAAAGACTCTGATCTTTTTTCAATCTCCACATAATAATTGATCAGTGTTTCCAGGGGTATCTTCAACACCATTGCCAGTGGGCGTATCGTCTCAAATTCAGGTCGTTTGACATCACCCTTCTCAATTTTGGATATCGTCCCTTTAGGAATGCCCGACATCACTGATAATTGTGTTAATGTTATATCTAATGCACGTCTGGTGTCTTGAATAAGTTCTCCCATTGTTTTGATGACCGTCATTCCCAATATCAACCCTCCCTGACCTATATATTACCATATATTTATGCGCAACACAAACATTTTTTTATATATTATCCATTTTGTGAAAGGACAAAAAGACAACCACAAAGCGTTTTGACAAAGCTCTTTTTTAAGATCTCACTTGAATAATGAAATGAGGCCTTAAAATAACGAGTATATGAAAAT
>NZ_BALG01000334.1 GCF_000315235.1 Paenibacillus popilliae ATCC 14706
CTGTCGGTGAAAAACGATTCGATGCGTTAACGCGTGTACTTAATCACCTGGCGGATACTCCGCCTGATCACGATATACAACAAGAGAGTGAATGCTTATGATATGCTGACTCTTCCGGGTTTTAGAATGTAAAACAAAACGGGTGCTCTCGTTTGGGGAAATACCTGTACCGTCTCCGGTACCAAACGATTGAACGAAGTTCCACAGATGCCAAAGTGCTCCATGGACTTCGCTATCGATGGTTGTCGGCAAGAAAAAAGTGTTAGAGCAAGTGCTCATGATCGCCATTTGTCAGAACGTCAAGAAGATCGCCAACACCTGGCCATGCTTGCCGGATAGGGCGATCTTCTTATTTTCATATACTCGTTATTTTAAGGCCTCATTTCATTATTCAAGTGAGATCTTAAAAAAGAGCTTTGTCAAAACGCTTTGTGGTTGTCTTTTT
>NZ_BALG01000333.1 GCF_000315235.1 Paenibacillus popilliae ATCC 14706
CCGCAGTTGCCGGACTTCTGCCGTCTGAACTAATCTACATCGATCATACACTGGCCCCAATCTGACCGCTAGGTGGGGCCGATTTGACGTTCACAGTTGAAGGGATTGCGTGTGGTCGTTCGCGTTGCTCTGGCGGGATTGTTGCGATTTCATAGAGGGCGCGCATACCCAAATGTGTGTACGTACACACATTTGATTGTCCAAATTCTTCAAACACCTTGACGAATTTAGCAGCTTGAGAACGATCCATTTCTATTGTTTCGAGAAGCTTTCCGCATTGACCGTGAATTAGTTCATTTTCTTTCACGTGTTTCAACCTTCGCCCAATCTCGAGTATCGCTTCACCTGCGATTTGCTTGTACGCGTTAATCTCCGCTGTGATAACGTGGATATCCGTTGATAATTCTTGCGTCTGCTCTCGGTTGGTTATCGTCTGCATTCTTGTTCCACCCTTTCACTATTAGTAATCAACGCATCAACAGAGTAGTTGCGATTCTATTTGAGTTATTTTGCCGAATCAAACGAATTATTCGTAAATAGAAAAATTCTATCGCTACAACCAATTCGCCAATTCCGCATAATCCAACGGAGCCTCATTGTCTTCCTGCGCTTGTCCCATCTTCGTCCGCAGCCTCGGAATGATCCCGTTAATCCGGTAGCTAATCGCAAATCCAGCACTCAGCAACGGATATTCCCGCGATGGCCGGTACGTCCGGAAGCACTCGTCGAAGGAAGATGTGAAACAATGGAACGCGAACAAACAACAATCCGCCTACCCGATGAGTTGATAACGCAACTCAAGCAGGAGGCGGAGCGGAAGATAGCTATTTTATTCGTTGGAAAGTCATAATTTCATCAGCTTGGTTATTAATACGGTTATCAAGCTGCTTAACGTCATCCCACATATAACGTTGCTCGTTCTTGATATCTTTTACATCAGTTTGTAGTACTTTTACATCAGTTTGTAGTGCTTTTACATCAGTTTGTAGTACTTTTACATCAGTTTGTAGTGCTTTTACATCAGTTTGTAGTACTTTTACATCAGTTTGTAGTGCTTTTACGTCAGTTTGTAGTACTTTTACATCAGTTTGTAGTACTTTTACGTCAGTTTGTAGTACTTTTACGTCAGCTTGTAGCTCTGTCATATTATCCTGTAACTTTGTCACGTCAGCTTGTAGTTGCTGTTGTCCAGCTTTAAGTTCGGATACATCGTTTTTGAGTTCGGATACATCGGTCTTGATGCTCTTAAGTTCCGACAAGATTTGATGTAATAGTTCGTTTTCCATTGGCAATCACTCCTTTCAAAGAAACATCTAATAGTTTCATTGTACAGGTAGAAAAGTGAACAGGCAATAGCTGTAAATTAGTGATGGCGTGGATCGTCGGAACGTCCGACAAGATAATCAATGGATACGTCAAAGTAGTCAGCTAGGGCGATTAGCTTAGGGCAATCAGGGTAATGATTTGGTTCAGCGTAGGGTTGGACAGCACGCACTTTTAGCCCCAACGAATCAGCAATCTCTTTATAAGTTACACCTTTAATATTCTTGAGATGTTTAAAGCAGCTTTGGAAATTAGTCATAACAAGATCTGAAAAGGCACAAGACGCCCGTCATATGAGGTCTTGTGCGCATTTGAAGATCTGTTTGGAATGACTCATCGGGAACTTTTGGAGAAGACCGATAAGTTGCAACTCCATTGTAACAAGCGAAGTGGAAGTTAAGCAATAGGAGATGAGTTGAATAAGCCGGCTGACTTATGCGGGAGGAGTGTCCAATGAGTACGCCGAAAACGGTTGCTATTAACAGCAGCCTAGAGATTGTAAAAATGGAAGAATGCCGTTTTAAAGCACTATCCATGCTAGGATATTATAAGGTAAGCGGTTATGCATTCCGTCACCCAGAGCTTGGTTTCGTCAGTTTTGATGGAGAGATACCATACATCCCACGCGGAGGCAAGCGCACATTGCAATCCATCCTAAATGATGCGGCTTTATCAGTTTTGACGGAATGCACTGGGTGCACGAACGGGGCTAAAATAGCCCCTAATATTGGCGTAACCGACCGCAAGTCATACGAAAAAGGCCCCGTGGAATAATACGGGGCCTCCTGCTTATAGTCCACGCATTACAGACGAAATATTCCTGTCGTATTAGCGGCTTACTCCCTTCCGAGTTAAACGTCTTTCCTCGATAGAAATCGCCTGATTTGCCGCTTATATTAAGCGAGAGCTTGTGTTACTGACGTTTGTCATTCCTATCGTAATTGCTCTTTTGAACCATAAGAAATAGACCGCCTCCACCGAAAAAGGATTGCGGTCTATTCGTAAAACTTATTCCAAGCCGACCGCTCTTAAAGCGGCTATTGCTCGGGAGTCGTGTTAGCAGCACGGCTCCTTTTCTATTTATTATTCAAATGATAACATAGTGGTTTTTTACGTCTACTTTATTTTGGTAACTGTTCTACTCGTTCGTCCTTATTTCCTCGAAGTGCAAATATTAAGGGTATGTTTTTGATGTCCGGGCGCGCTCGCAAGGAGCGAAGCTCTCTGCTGCTAGACTAAAAAGTAGACATGTAGAACCGAGAATCGGGTAGAATGAAAATATCCAAATTCGAGGTGCTACGATGATTCGAGGTGCTACGATGACGAAAAAATACGATAAAGAATTCAAACTCCAAACGATTCAGATGATCCAGGAAGAAGGAAAGGCGGTGGCGCAGGTCGCCCGCGAACTAGGGATAAGCGACAATACCTTGTATCGCTGGATGGCCGAATACAAGAAAGACGGTGTACAAGCTTTTCCAGGTAGTGGACAACTGAAAGCCGACGACAAAGCTGTACGCGATCTCCAGAAGCGCATTCGTGATCTGGAAGAGGAGAACGACATCTTAAAAAAGGCGATGCACTACTTCGCCAAAGACCGGCACTGATCTATCCA
>NZ_BALG01000332.1 GCF_000315235.1 Paenibacillus popilliae ATCC 14706
GAATTAAGGATAAGATTACAGCCATGTCTACTATAGTTAATATCTTCGTAAAATGATACTTTTTCATCGGGGGAATCAAGGGTAAGCAGTTTTTTCATTCCTTCTTGATCACGAAAAATATAAACAGTAACGACCGTATGAAAATCTGCATAGAGGTCTTCAGGGAAACTAGGGTCATAACATTCAATAAATTTTTCTTTGGTTATTTGTTTTGCCGC
>NZ_BALG01000331.1 GCF_000315235.1 Paenibacillus popilliae ATCC 14706
ACCCTAATGTTCCATGAATTCGATGCTTGTTAAACCAGTTGACGTAATCGTACAACTCTAGTTCCAGGTGAGTAAGGCTCTGGAAGTTCATCTGATTCACGAATTCGGTTTTGATAGTCTTAAAGGTCGCTTCTGCCACGGCGTTGTCATACGGACAACCTTTCATACTGAGTGATCGACCGATATCAAACGTCTTCAAGAGCTCATCTATTTTCTGATTTTTAAACTCACTGCCCCGGTCGGTGTGAAACCACTGAATTTGACGCAAATCGCCTTTGACCGCCGCAAAAGCGCGAGAAATCAGGTCGGCATCCTTATGGGGGCCCACACTATGGCCGATGATTTCTCGATTAAACAGATCGACTAG
>NZ_BALG01000330.1 GCF_000315235.1 Paenibacillus popilliae ATCC 14706
AGCAGGTACACTTGCAAACATAGAAAGTACAACGGCTAAAGAAAGAATAGTCTTCTTCATGAAACGTCACTCCCTTTGGAATAATTTAACTTTCTACTACACTATAGTATATGAAGATATGATTGTAAATAGTAATGTTAATAACTTACGAAGATGAAAGGATCAATAATAATGTCCTTTAATTTTGGATATCCGCGACCGTAGCCGCTAGATACGGCTAGGTTTCGTCCCGTTCCGTCCGGGACTCGTCAGGCGGTATGAGGGGCCGAAGCCCCATCGT
>NZ_BALG01000329.1 GCF_000315235.1 Paenibacillus popilliae ATCC 14706
GAGTATGTACTTGATTGAGAACGATTACGAGCAGACACAGGCGATGTGACAACGTCCCAATTCACTTTTGTTTTCTCGTGTGAGTGTTCTAGTTCATTTACATAAAAAAATCGTTCGAGGTGCATAGCTGCTTTTCCTGCTTCAAAAGGGTTTTCCCCAAAGATCTTTTTTTGATCCTTTAGGCTATATCGAAGAATTCGTTTACTATCTATTGACTGTTGTAATGGATTAAAAATTAAATTCCCT
>NZ_BALG01000328.1 GCF_000315235.1 Paenibacillus popilliae ATCC 14706
AATGTAAGGGGCTGACAAGTGCCTTTTTTTTGCATCTGATCTAAGCACTTTTACGCTGCAATTCTAGGCATTTTTAGTATGCAATAAACAATCGGTAGTCCCATTCGGATCACTTCCTTCATGAGGCGGCTATTCCATGCTGATGACTTGGTAATCAACTCAGAATGTCTTGTTTGAATGATAAATAATAACGTCACAAGAAGGTTCGCCATCAAAGTCGCAATAGCTGCCCCTACAACGCCCAAGCCTTCAAAACGTCCTATGCCAAAAATCAGAAAAGGATCGAGAATGATATTAAGAATAAGACCAACCGTGAAGATATGAAACGGCTGCTTGCTGATTCCCATCGCATTCAATATGGTCGCGAACAAAATATTTACGACGGAAAAGACAGTGCCCAAGATGGAGATCAATAAGAACTGCTTCGCCATTAACTCAACTTCACCACTACCTAAATCAAAGAACCCGATAAGCTGATCCTTTGTCAAAAAGACGAATGCGATATAAAGAAGACCTAGCAAGACAGACATGATGAATCCATTTTTGATATAGGTCTTAGCTTTATCACCCTCGCCTGCTCCCATACAATGGGACACCTTTATCCCCGTTCCGATCGTAATCATCGTGGCCAAAGCGATCCCTAGATTAATAAAGAAGCTCGCCGTCCCAATGGCTGCAACAGGACCACTTCCGAGCCGGCCAACCCACATCATATCGACAAGTCCATACGTCGTGGAGATGAAGTTGGTTGCTATAATTCGGAAGGGATAGTTTCATCAAAGTCGGCATAATCTTACCTTTGGTTAAATCAGTTGTGCCTTTCATGCTGTACTCATTCATGCCCTAAGTAAAAACCGACCACAAGGGTCGGTTCAAAGCGCTGATTATTTTCCTTCTGCTAGGAAACATTCGATTCTGGCTTTGATTGCATCGCGCACCTCACGGAATTGAGCCATGATTTCCTCTTCGGTTCCAACGGCCTTCGCGGGGTCATCAAATCCCCAATGCCATTTCACCAGATGTATGGTTCGATATATCAACCCCTGCTTCGCTCATCACTTGAACCGCTCTAGGATTCAAACCATACGCCTTTAACCCTGCACTCTTGACTTCGTATTGATCGCTACCTAACGCTTTCAGCCATCCATCTGCTATCTGGCTCCGACAAGAGTTTCCTGTACATAGAAAATACATCAATGGTTTACTCATCCTTAATCTCTCCTGGTTTTTACTTGACGGATTGTCAAGCCAAGTGCGACAGTTCTTCTGAGAAGGATTCGTGAGCAGTCTTCCAGCCCAAACATTTTCGTGGTCGTTGATTGAT
>NZ_BALG01000327.1 GCF_000315235.1 Paenibacillus popilliae ATCC 14706
CGTCCGGGATTTCTGCTGGCACAGCCAGGCATAGTAGGCATCCAGCACCGGGCGGCTTTGTTCCTCGCGTGCGGCAAGCCGCTCCTCGGTCGTCCGACTGCGCCGCTTTTCCCGGTTCCTTTAACACCTGCAGCGTGGTCTCGTCCGCATGCAGCACATCCTGCTTCAGCAGATGGCGCCTCATTTCCGCCACAACGGGCAGCAGCCAGTGCTCTGCGCCGCGCTGGAAGCCCCGAAGCGCTTCTGCTGTGCAAGCCGGAACTGTTCCTCGTACCATTTGAGTTTTTCCCGTCTGCGATTACAAAACACGAACAGCGCCGAGGAAAACGGATTGAGCCCAAATTGTTCCTGTACCATAGCGGCCAGCCCATCAATGGATT
>NZ_BALG01000326.1 GCF_000315235.1 Paenibacillus popilliae ATCC 14706
CACCAGGCAACCATGAGAGCGCGGGTAAAAAAAAGTACACGAACGCGCAAGGGCAACCCGCATGTGAAAACAGCTTTATGCGAAGCGGCGTGGGTCGCAACGAAGTCGAGAAAATCCCAGTTGGCGGTTCGCTTTTGGAAAATGGCGGCACGTTGTGGTAAGAAGAAAGCGTTAATTGCATTGGCTCGT
>NZ_BALG01000324.1 GCF_000315235.1 Paenibacillus popilliae ATCC 14706
GTTCCAAACATCCTCATTTTGCGGAATTACAATCCAAAATCATCAATTCCCTTGTCCATCATGTCTTGATCCATGCCGATGTATCGCATCGTTACTTCAGGGCTGGAATGGTTAAAAATCTTTTGGAGTAGCACAATGTCTTTGGTCTTTTGATAGAAATGATATCCAAACGTCTTCCTCATGGTATGAGTCCCGATATCCAC
>NZ_BALG01000323.1 GCF_000315235.1 Paenibacillus popilliae ATCC 14706
TTGAACAAATCCGGGTCGGGGATCTCGTTCAGGCAAAAGATGAAACAACGGGAAAAACAGAGTATCATAGAGTTGTTCAGTTATTCCAGAGTCAGGCGGATGAGACGTATCATATTACCGTCAAAGGAATTCCAATCACGACAACCGGGGAGCATCCGTTCTGGGTGCATGGCCAAGGATGGGTGGAAGCAAG
>NZ_BALG01000322.1 GCF_000315235.1 Paenibacillus popilliae ATCC 14706
CAGGCTTTCATCGTTTGCCCGCTGGTCTGATAAGCGGTAATGCGCTCCGTCCATAACGCTTGTAAACTCGTTTCCATTTTGAATCCATCCTTTCATATGCGTGATGAATTCATTGTGACTGTTTTGACTTGCTATGCACAGGTGGGATTGGTTTGACGCTTACGTTCTTGCTGCTTTCGCGCGTTATCGACCGTCTCAGCCACCGGAATTGCGTGTAACGAGGCTACATCTGCGTTCACTGTGCGTTACAACCTGGAGTTTCGCCGCATTCCTTGAATATAGCAAAAGGGACTTCAGAGGCACTGCCAGAAAAACACGAGTAATGAACCTGAGTCAAACCGCACGAAGGAGCAAGATCTGCTCCAGCACGGTAACTTTGGCCACTCCTGTGAAGCTGCCGTGCACCAATATTGTAGCAAATGATATACTGTGAATTTCCGAGCCTTGTCTACATAGCCAAGTCCTTTAACCACAATTTCTACTTCATCTGGTGTGAGAATCGATTGAAGGATATACGGGATCGTGGTAAACTTTTGCATGGGAGTCGCCACCTTTCGGTTCGTTTGTAAGGGTACAAACATTTTACCGAGCTGGCGGCTTTTTTTCTACCATTTAGTGGTTAATCAACAGGCCTGAAGTAAATGAGTTCTTTCTTAATGATACTGTGAAACGATTCGATGCCAGCGTTATCGTAACAGTTTCCCCTGCGGCTCATGCTGCCTTTCATCGAATAGCTCCGAAGCTGCTTTTGGTAATCGTGGGAGGCGTACTGACTGCCTCGGTCAGAGTGGTGGAGCACTTCGCCTTCTGGCTGCTGGCGACCGTGGGCCTGCTGCAGTGCCTGTATAACAAGGTCCTTCGTCATTCGGTCACTCATGTGCACGTTCCGTTCGGATACATCCACTCCTTGCTGGTGAAGCTTCTGCATGACCTTGGGACTCCCGTAAAGCCGCCGAAATATTCAACCACTTCCTTCTTGAACACCTGATGTTGCACGATTTCCGATTCGCGGGCGACTTCCGCCACCGCCTTTCCGCTTTCTTTCACATATTGTACAGTCTTTTTTTGTATGTCTCTTCGTAAAGAGGTTTTCTCATCTTTTGACACAGTCCTCCGATATTCGTCATTTTATCAGTGTAATCTGTACGTCTTGAAAGAATGCGTGATAAGAGGTGCGGAAGCGGGGTCGGTGAATATATCTATATCTACCACAATATATTCAATTCCTCCATTTCCTTCAAGCTTGATTCATGCCGAAAATCCACCAGTCAGGTAATTATTACAATATTTTAACACATAAATCACCAGTTTTGTTATACTCAACAATGGTATTTTTTAACAACAAATACTAATCTCTCATACAGGAGGGGGGAAAGAAGTGGTTATTGATTGAATTTCTTTTATAAAAAGGAGAAGAATATGAAAAAATTTATAGCCCTATTATTATTTTTTGCCCTTTCATTTACAAGCCGTCCTCTTGCTTTTGCGGATTTTACGAGCGGCCATTTGGTGATGACCGAAGTAGGATTCAAGCCGATTGAACAAATCCGGGTCGGGGATCTCGTTCAGGCAAAAGATGAAACAACGGGAAAAACAGAGTATCATAGAGTTGTTCAGTTATTCCAGAGTCAAGCGGATGAGGCGTATCACATTACCGTCAAAGGAATTCCAATCACGACAACCGGGGAGCATCCGTTCTGGGTGCATGGCCAAGGATGGGTGGAAGCAAGCCACCTGAAGACGGGAGATCTGCTTCAAGATGCGGAAGGCAAGTCCTATCCGATCGACCGGATCGAGATGAAGAACAGCAGTACGCCTGTATATAACTTCGAAGTTGGAGGAGTACATAATTACTTCGTTACGGAGTCCGAAATATGGACGCATAATAACGGCCCATTGATTAAACTAATTTCTAAAATGTTAGGAAACACTGGGAAGAATGCCGCGAAAAACGCCGGAAAAAGCGCTGTGAAAAACGCTAAGAATGTAACTAGGGGGACGGGGGATGTTACGAAGGTTCCCGGGGTCGTACAGAATCGAATTAACGTCGCTAATGGCCCGACTAGATTTAGTCCTTCTCAAAATGCAGGCTGGGGACATGCTGTTGACCGACACTTTACTCCAGGGAAAAATGCAGGGAATTTCACCGTTAGTCAGGCTCAAGTGAAGAGTATTTTAGGTAGAAAAAATGTTATTCAGAAACCTGTTATGGTATTGGATTCGGGGCAGTATTCTCGTGTAGTTAATACTGGACAGATTGTCGGTACTGTAAAACCAAGTATCCCTGGCGTTGGTGGTACGCAAACCACATGGATACAAGTTTTAACGGATAATCGTGGAAATTTGATTACCACATTCCCAGTACCTGCTCCAAAATGATACATTTTTATAGATGAGGGCATAACTTTGCCCCCATCTATAATAAATTTGTGAAAGGCTGTTGATTATGAATAATAAAAGGGTAAATAATATATTGTGGTCTGAGGTAGTGAAACTGTTCTCGGAAATAGAGGATATGAATTTGACTAGTTTTTTACGTCGATTAGTTGAAATAGTAAAAAATAATCAGGTAGCTATTAACCAAATACTGAACGAGGGGCAACGAAGCAGTAATTACAAATTTTCGGAGAATGAAAAAAGTTTTTTTCGATTCATCCCCACAATTGATCCTGAAATGTACGTTATTGGTTCTACAGGAGATAGTTTCAATTTAATTGTTGAAAGCTACATTAGTCGAGCACCTAAGTCAGAATTTGAAGTCTTAAGAAGGATATCAAACCTAGTTAAAGATATTATAACTTTTACATCATCAGTAGTATGTCCTCAATGTAACAGTGACCATCTTAGAATCCTTACTGATATCGATAGCAAAAGATTGTATAGACATTGTGAAACGTGCTCATTCACTGATACAACAACTAATGAAGAGTTCCAAAATCAAGAACTCCTTTTTCCTGCAAATATTACATTACTTAGGATGTCAGGCTTTATAAAGTGATATGTTTCCTTGTTTCGAGGGGCTACCAGTACCAAATAACCCCGTCATTCAACCAATAAACAATCATGATCTCTCGTTCGCAAACCTAGCATGAAAATGGTAGCAAGGTTTGTATGAGCAAGATTCACCCCATACTGCTAGTACCATGGTGAAGAAGTACGTTACTATTTATGGTGGGTTCGACCCCGTCCAATAATCCGTAAGGATCGACTCTGTGTACAAACCGCTGCAGACCTGAACCTGCCCTATTCAAAATACTGCGAACATAAAAATGCTTACATTCGAGTTGTTCCGTCACCATGCTTACTTTTGTATGGAGGTTATAGAGCATAGAAGTTTTGTTAGAACACTGTGCTGGAATGGATGTCCACTAGGAAACCATTGTCGTTTGCGCTCTCAACGTGAACGTCAAATCGGCCCCACCTAGCGGTCAGATTGGGGCCAGTGTATGATCGATGTAGATTAGTTCAGACGGCAGAAGTCCGGCAACTGC
>NZ_BALG01000321.1 GCF_000315235.1 Paenibacillus popilliae ATCC 14706
GCTTCAGGGGTTACAACGGAAGGCCGACCTGAACGCTGTTCTTCTCCCAATGCGGCATCCGGCCCTAATGCCAGTGATTTATCGACACAGCGATTGACCTTGGGCACCGTTGTACCGAGGATTTCTGCGATCTTTGGGATGCTCAAGCCGTCGGCATAATGAAGCAGAATACGTGCGCGCTCTACCCGGCGATATTCTTCTGAACGCGCGTGAC
>NZ_BALG01000320.1 GCF_000315235.1 Paenibacillus popilliae ATCC 14706
ATATTAAGGTGAACCATACGGGGGCCTCTCGCCCCCTCTCAAATAACAATTAAGCCGGCGGGCTACGTAGGGAGGAGTGTCCAATGAGAACGCCGAAAACGGTTGCTATTAACAGCAGCCTAGAGATTGTAAAAATGGAAGACTGCCATTTTAGAACGCTTTCCATGCTTGGATACTACAAGGTAAGCGGTTATGCATTCCGTCACCCAGAGCTTGGCTACGTAAGCTACGACGGAGAAATACCATTCATCCCGCGCGGAGGCAAGCGCACATTGCAATCCATCCTAGATGATGGCGGCTTTATCTCATACGATGGGATGCACTGGGTGCGGGAAATGCAATAACGATGGGGCTTCGGCCCCTCATACCGCCTGACGAGTCCCGGACGGAACGGGACGAAACCTAGCCGTATCTAGCGGCTACGGTCGCGGATATCC
>NZ_BALG01000319.1 GCF_000315235.1 Paenibacillus popilliae ATCC 14706
CTAGTAGATAGCTCCTGAAATAACGTTCGTGCCCTGTCAATTTTCCAAACCGTACTTCCAACGGAAAGGCACTGGATTTTCGTTCACTTCCTGGAGGTACAACTCAAGTCGCTCTTTTAATTCTTCTTTTGACTTCACCCGGAGATGACGAAGTACCTGTTTCGTCATCTTTGCGAAGAAGCTTTCAATCCCATTGAGCCAGGAGCCATGTTTGGGGGTGAAGACGAACTCAAACCGGTTC
>NZ_BALG01000318.1 GCF_000315235.1 Paenibacillus popilliae ATCC 14706
CTGCGCGATAAAATAAAACTTAAGCGCATATCCGTCATCTTCAAGGCAAGCTTCCAGTGCTTGTCGAATATATTCTTTGGTTAAGGAACGCACCATCAAATGGAGCGGGGACGCCGGGATATACCCGATTCCGTGTTCTTGCATATAGCAGTAATAGTAATTGGGGGTAATTACGGTGATGTGATAGGTCATTCCATCATTAGCCTTCACTACAACCGGGATGCAGCCCTCATCTTTATTCACATCTTCATAATTTGGCGGATACTCAATCTCGATAATAGCCAATTCGTGCGACTCGTTAGCGGATGCTTCGTCCCATTGTTGCTTGTTCAATTTTCTGACCAGGTTATTTAATTCTTCTATGCAAAAAGCGGCTTCATGCCTATTATTGCCCCCCAAAAAACTTAGCTTTAAAAAATATGCTTCATCCCGTGCGTAATCCTCAATAGCTTGTGTAATGTTCTCTTCTGTTAATGATTGTACATGGATGTCAGGACAGCCAAAGGGGACATAATTTAGTTGTTCTTTATCCATATACCAATAGTAATTATTTGGTGTGCAAAGAGTTACCGTATACGTAACCCCATCCTCCATATCGACAAAAGCATCAATATTTGAGTTATTAATATCTACCCCCACATAAGGGGGATAGCTAATTTCTATAATATTCATCTCGGTTCTATCATCCTTCCACTTAATAGTTTCCGTACATTCTCCGAAGTTCTCTAATAACTTCTTTTTGATTATCCTTGGTAGACTTGGCTACAATATTAAATCCATGTCTTGTATTTTGAAAATAAAGTCGAGCGCCACTTTGAGTACGAGCCTCATGAATCCCTCCGAATCTCAACGATGTATTTCCTTTCCCCGGATTCGAGTTTCCATTAAACAGTTGTCGCGTTAAATGATTAATTTGTCCTTGTTGCTTATGATCTTTCGATAATTTTTCAGCATTTCGTACCAGGTTATTACTCTTATTAATAGAAGAAGTAACTTGAACCGTCGATTGAGCGGGCTGAGACGGACCC
>NZ_BALG01000317.1 GCF_000315235.1 Paenibacillus popilliae ATCC 14706
ATTGTGTTTAGATGATCATTTGCTGGTGTACTTAATTCAGACGCAATCAATGCCATGCTTGATTCCACGTCTTGCATCATGCTGTGTAATGCATCTGTGGTGGTTTGTATGCTTCGTTTATATAATTCTATTCGCTGTTGCTTCGCTTGACCATCTGCTTGTGCCGCTTTGTTTTCAACTTGAAGCAGCTCTTGTTGCTTGTTTTGAAGGGTTTGCTGTTGAGCTTGATGTTGCGCTTGCTTCTGCTCTATTGCAGTCATTTGCTGATCATAGCGGGCTGCAATCTCGGCTATTTTTTTCTTGGTTTCTTTCACTTGTTTTTGGCCTTCACGGATGGCATGTATTTGTTGTTTGACCCGCCTATCCGATCCTCGACCTTTAGGATGCCTCCCCTGCAGTATTTGCGATAATAGATTCGCATCAGAAATTTTTCCTACTATATATCCATTATTATTTTCCATTGTTTCTTTCATAATTTGTTCACGAAGCTCTTTCGCCTTTTCTATTTCTTCAGCTAGCAACCTCTCTTCTTCTACTAATTTTTTTTGTTGTTCTTCTAGCTTCGTTTGCTTTTCTTGTTTTAATGCTTGCAATTGTTCTTCCCCTTTGGTCAATAGGGAACCGAACTCTGCCGTAGGGGTTTGTCCTTCTGCATACAAAGGAGAAACTCCTCCAGTTAATAAATTGCAACTTATTACCTCAACAATAAGACCGATTTGACTTAATTTTTTTAGCGTCATTTTCCTATTCATAAATTCTCCCCCCAAAATATTCTTATGATGTTAATATTAATGATTAAAATTAGTTATACAACCCACAAATTAATTCTTTTTTATCGGAAAATACATATTAATGATATTTTCTGGAATAACCTGCTGATAACTGAAGTAAGGGTGCATCATATCAATTTCATCGATATGATGCATAATTTGCAGATTCTCTTCACTTTCACTTTTCTTTGGCTAGGGTGATAAACAGAGGCAGAAAGAGGAAACGCTGGACCCAGTCACCGCGATCTCCTTCGCAGGCTGATGTTGAATTCATCATAAGTTCCGTTCCCCGGCTGAATGAAACATTCCACCAACATCCGCTTTGAACAGACGATGGTCCCC
>NZ_BALG01000316.1 GCF_000315235.1 Paenibacillus popilliae ATCC 14706
TCATTTGCGGATGCCTGCACCCCTTTGGCGTTGATGGCACCCGCGAGTTTGTTTTTTAACTCAACGCCAGATTGCTTTACTTGATCAAGCTCCGATATAACGTTTTGCCATGGTAACCAATTACCGGCATCTTTCTTGCGCTGGTAATAACTATGGCCGCCGGCAAAAACGTAAGCATTTTGTATACAATACAGATGATTATGGCGGATCACCTCTACATAATACCATCCCTTGCCTGGTGCATTAGGCGCATCAACTACCTGATACCAACCTGTTGATAGATCGGCATTTAAATCTCCTGTCATGGTAGCATTGCCATCGTCAGCGGTTACTCTGA
>NZ_BALG01000315.1 GCF_000315235.1 Paenibacillus popilliae ATCC 14706
TCGTTCCGCGATGCCTCTCAGGCTACGGGAGTGTAGTCTGTTCTCCCGATCGGACTTTCACCGATAAGAAGTTGTGTCCTTAGCTGGACACGCCAATGCCCCATCGCATGTTATACATAGACATGATTTCACCCGGTGGGAAATCAGCGGCAGAAAGATTCGTAATGACGGTTTCATAAGCGCCATGAGGCAGGACGAAACGAACAACCCGAAAGGAAATCGGGTAAAACAAGTTCTCATGCAAATCCAAAAAATCAAATGTAGACGTGGAAGGAACGAACTTGTAAATCCCGGGATTAGCCTTGACCTCTTTGGTTTGTTTTTTGGTTAGTGTCAGGTGAACGTCCCTATCAAACTCTCCGCTAGAGGGCAAACGCAAGCCCGAAAGAATACCATTGGAATCCAAATCCTTTACCCGTATGACATAGTTCCACCCTTTGCGTTCAAGATGCGCGAAATTGTTGTAACTTTCATAACCTCTATCGGCAATAACAATGGTTTTGCCCTTGATGGGAGAACGGTCAACCATAGCAGCCAGCGCCCTTCCCTCGTTGCACAACCTTCGTGGCTGAACAATGGCATCCACGTACAGTCTGTTGCACAAGTCATAGGCAGCGTTCAAAGGCAGAAGGTTATAGCCTTTCGTGTTCGGTTGACTTTGAAAATAGGTGTCCGTGTCCGCAGAGTCAGTTGCGATATGCAAATCCGAACCGTCAACGGCAAGTAATTGATACCCTCGGTAGTCCTTGATATCCGTATACGATTGCGTAAATGCGTGAAACAAGAATTCCACAGCAGACGGCAGGATTTTATTCCTCTGTTGGACAAAAGCGGAAGTGGTTGCGGCGTTTACGTTATAACCTTGGGATTCCAGGAGTTCCTTATATATGCTGTTGCCCCCCATGGAGATCAGGAGTTGCATAACCGTTTCAAAGGGGAGCTTTTTCTTTCGGGTAAAATCTTTTTCAGGGTTTTTGACATAAGGTGCTGGTGCGGCTGCCATTTCTCGTATGAGGGATGTCAGCGTTTCTTTTAGCGAATTCGCGTACTCATTCATTGGCGTAACCTCCTCGTTTTTTCAAGGGGCTTCGCCACACACTTTCATCTGCTTGTCAAGTCCTGTTTTTCTTTTTCGTATAAAAAAAAAGCCGGCTATCTTTTCGATAACCAGCTCTTATTCTTGATTTTTGACCTTGATCCTTAACTTAATGACATTGGGGATACGCCCCCCTGGGGGAAAAGTCTTGACAGACCCGAGCATATATCCGTTTATCGTAGTCAAAAGATGTTTATTTAGCACTGAACAGCCCATCATTTTTCACAGCAGGACGTTATTTTTCTCTCCATTCTATTATCAATCCCGTATATCTCAAAGTAGCTACAATCAAAGGATCGAATTTCAATTACAGCACTTGGATGTTGTAACCCTTCTCCTTCCTCCGTTTCTGGAAGATTATCCACATCCCAATCTATTTTTGTTTCTCTATGAGCACCAATGAAAACACCTGAATGAAATTGAACAACTCTTTTTACTTTATTCACCAAATCTACGGTGTTTCCAATTTTACAATATGGTCTAGGAAAAAGAATGTCCAAGGATTGATGGGTACTACCGAATACATCAAAGGCATACCATGAAAGCTGTTTTGTCTCTTGCTCTATGCAATTTAGTAATCGAGCCAATTGTTCACCTAAACAACTTAAATCACTTTCAAATTGCTCGCCACTAAGCCTAATGATGTATCTTGGATCTATCAATGTATTGGTGTTGCTATCCAAATTAACTCCCCCTTACTTGATGAAACTCCATGAGCCATCTTTAAATATTGCAGGATGGTGATGTGGATTTGTATGATTTTGTGGACGACCGTGGTTAGTCCAGTCTGTACGTCTTACTGGGACACCGTTTTTTCCCCATTCTAAAGTTTGAATATAGCCTCCCCTTCTTCCTTTTTGCCATCCAATCTGAGTATGAGGGTTCATGGATCTTGGTATGTGAACAGTACCGTTTATCATCCTCCCATCAGTTCGTGGAAGAGCAAATGGATTACCATTAGCATCCTTCGGTACATACTTAGGTCTAGTAACTCCTCCCGTCCCCCTAGACACCTTACTAGCGCTAGTGCTTTTTCCGGCACTTTTCACAACGTTTTTTGCAGCGTTATTTACAACGTTTTTCGCAGTATTTTTTGCAACGTATTTTGTAACACCTTGTACTATCGCTCTTACAATCACTCCGATGACATTATGTGTCCATATTTCCGACTCCGTAACGAAATAATTATGTACTTCATCGACTCCGAAGTTATACACAGGTAAACTGTTGTTCTTTATCTCGATCCGGTCGATAAGATAGGGCATGCCTTCTGGACTTTGAAGCAGATCTCCAACCTTCAAATGCCTTGCTTCCACCCATCCTTGGCCGTGCACCCAGAACGGATGCT
>NZ_BALG01000314.1 GCF_000315235.1 Paenibacillus popilliae ATCC 14706
CCTGCCAAGTCTGAATTGCCTGGTCGCTTATCCTGCCGATCATCCACGCCCCTGACAACCTGTGACAAGCCCATAACGTGACAATCGCATTCCTTCGCTGCTGCCCGAAGCTTACGGCATATTCGAGCTAATGCGCTGCCGCTGTTGTCGTTAGTTTCTCCGCGCTCTTTCACGTCCTGTAGGTAGTCCACCACAACGAAGTCCAGCCCTTGCGTTCGTTTAAGGCG
>NZ_BALG01000313.1 GCF_000315235.1 Paenibacillus popilliae ATCC 14706
AACGGTAAGGCCGTTTTCTGGTTTAAAGGTTCCTTGAGCATCTTCCTTCTCAACCTTGTAGTTAGCCTCCTCTTCAGCAGAGGTCTTATCTAGCACACCATTGAACGTCAGTGTCAATTGGTCTTCATTATCTCCAAACAAGGCTGGTGTCTTAGTTGTGTCTAAACCAGTTACTGCTTTTTTATTAAA
>NZ_BALG01000312.1 GCF_000315235.1 Paenibacillus popilliae ATCC 14706
TGCCATAGGCTTTTCGATTCTTGTGGAAGATGTCCACAATGGCTTCGGTGACGTCATCTTCCTTGGCTGCTTCTTTGGCTTCATAATAGAACGTCCTTCTGGCGATTTGCAGGACACCGCACATTGCTGATACCGAGTAGTTATCCCGATTGCGATCCAGCGGTCTAAGGCCGAGGCGGTGAGGCCATATTCCTCCACAATCGCTGCTCTGGACTTCCCGTTTTCATAGAGTCCTACCATTTGTTTCTTGAATTCCGCCATAAAAGTTCTTCGTTGTTTTGGCATGTAGAGATCCGCTCCTTAAGATGATAGGTTTATTCTACAAGCCCTTATTTTTATTGTCCAACTAAGTGTAGCCGATCCAGTTCGTGTTTTCTCTTTCTTAAGTGAGTTGCCAGGATTCGTCTGAATTTAAGCTGCCAGTTGTAGCTGGGACTGACGATGCGGTCCCAATACATCTATTGGATTATAGATCTTTCTTTTTGTTC
>NZ_BALG01000311.1 GCF_000315235.1 Paenibacillus popilliae ATCC 14706
GTATTTGATATTTAATAATGAAATGTATATATGAAGTTTTTTCAGAGCTTCTTCACTCATACCCGGATTGATTTGCTTTTCCAATGTACTTCACTCCCCTGTCGCATTCATTTGTGGGCTAAAGGTACACCGCAAATTGCGGCACATTCCAGCATTCCGGAACTTATGTTCGATTCAATGCGAGTGCGTATGCACACTCTACGGCCTCGTAGAGCCTCTTTGATGTCTGGATGATAATTTATACTAGACTGAATTTTAAATCGCTAGGCTACCCAATTCCGTTTGCATGTGCATTCATTCGTTATTCTCCCGCTCCCTGCCCCTCTCGACGCTCGCCCGGAGCTG
>NZ_BALG01000310.1 GCF_000315235.1 Paenibacillus popilliae ATCC 14706
TTGTCCGAAATGGACTTTTATGGAATGATGAACCCGTTGGCTACACTCCGTATTCATAATCGAAAAATTAGAGAACTAGTACGGTGGTTCAATAAAGAAAAAGCTGTTCTAAAGAAGCTGCTCGGAGAGTTGAGGCAGATCGACATTCAAGCTAAGGAGCGCTTCAAAGAAAAGTATTTTGAAGTGGACCCCATTATTACAGCGTACAGAGAAACACTAAAAGAGGTT
>NZ_BALG01000309.1 GCF_000315235.1 Paenibacillus popilliae ATCC 14706
GGTGTTTTTTTGTGCCATTTTACAGAACCCTTCTATTTCAGGGTAAAGAACTACATCCTGCTACTTCGTGCAAGGTGTCATTTTCGTACAAAAAAATTAGGATTTTAATTTTTTTCTCATTTTAAAATTAATCAACTTGACACCTTTGCGTTCAACAGTTTGTGAACGAACAATTTTGTAACCTTTATGTTCAAAAAATGGTTTAGCTGTAATGCTTGAATCTGTATCAATTACTAAGAGATTTAGCTTTTTCGCTTCACTTTCAATCATATCAACTAATGCTGAAGCTATACCTTGACTTTGAAAATCTTTATGAATATAAAGTCTATCTAAGTACCCTCCATAGGTTAAATCACTAAAGCCCACTACTTTATCATTAATTTTTGCAACAAATGTTATATTTTGACCTAATGTAACTTTCCACGAATTGATTTTCGATTCTTTTTCCTCTTTTGTTGCCCAAACATCTAATTGTTTTTGCGAATAATCTTTTAAATTAACTGAATGAACTGTTTCGTAAAATAAAGAAACAATTTCTTCAGTATCAGTTTCCTTAAACTTCATAATAATCATTTCCTAATGCACCTCTTTATATATTGGATTAAATATATTTCAACATCAAACTCTTTATTCAACTATCCCGCTCTTTAGCTTAACGACGGATTGTAAAATGAAGTGCGACACCTTCTGGGAATAAAAAACAAAGGACCCATGGCCGGATTCGTGTAGAATGAAAGTTCTCACCACCCCA
>NZ_BALG01000308.1 GCF_000315235.1 Paenibacillus popilliae ATCC 14706
ACTTCCATCAGAAGTTGGCTGAGCATGGATTCCTCATTGGTCACAAAATACGTCGTGCCTGCCGGGCTCGTCATCGAACGGCGAACGTGATCGGCATCATACGTATAGTATACGTCACCCGCCTGAATCAGTCGGTTGTTGGCGTCATAACGGTACGTGCTGAACTGTCCGTTCAAAGGGCCTAACACCATATTTCCGTCTGCATCATACATGATCGTTTGGCCATTAAACGTTAGCAGTTGATTGTTACTTCCGTAAGTCATCAACGCATAGGTGGCTCCGGTTACCGTGATCGGTTGGCCATCGGACATCAGCAGTGGGTTGCCACTTCCATAAGCCATCGGCGCATAGGTCGCTCCGGTTACCGTGAGCAGGTTGCCTGCCGCATCATAGCCGTATTGGCGGCCAGCCGCTTCCATCAGGCGGTGATTGGCGTCGTACTGGTAGCGGTTCGCGCCTTCTTGCGTCACGTTCCCCACCATATCATAGGTGAAGTCATCTTGCACCCACACCGTGCCGTCTGCCGCTGCATCGCGCAGTACAGTTAACTGTCCGGCCGCATCGTACGTTCTCGTTTCCACGGAACCATCTGCTCTTGTCGTGGTCACCAAGCGGTGATTGGCATCGTAGGTGTAGCGGGTTCGCCTGCCTGCCCAATCCGTCACCGTAAGCAGTTCCCCGTTGGCATTGTAGGTGTAGCTCACTTCTTTGCCGTCGGGATACGTCAGCTTGGTTATGTTCCCGGCAGCATCATACGTGTATCCGATCGTATGTCCGCGCGTATCTGTGCTGGTGAGTACGCGATTCAGCCTATCGTAGGTGCGCTGTTTGCTGCCGTATACGCTATCGGTGACAGAAGTGACGTTCCCGTTGGCGTCATACTCATAGGTGTAGATGAGCTGGCCTTCCGCATCACTCACTTGGTGCAATCGACCAGCGGCGTCATACTCGTACGTGAATTGGTCGCCACGCGCATTTACCATGCTGCTTAGCAATTGTCTGCTGTTATACGAGTAGCGCAGATGCGATGGGTCACCCAGTGTCCCACTCATCCCTAAATGACGTGAAGCGTAGGCGCCGCTGGTCGTATCCCCGTTAAGATCCGTATAGCTAGTCAGTGTCGACCCATAGGTTGCTCCAGTTACCGTAAGCAGATTGCCTGTATCATTATAGCCGTACTGTGGTCCAAGCGCTGCCATCCGGCGGTGATTGGCGCTGCCGTATACGCTATCGGTGACAGAAGTGATGTTCGGCCAGGGTCTGCTGTCAACTAAAGAGCGCAGACTCGATGTGCTGCCAAACGTTTCGCCAATCTGTTGCTGACGGGAATCGTAGGCGTAGCGGGTCGTATGCCCGTTCGCATCGGTATAGCTCGTCAGCTTGCCAAACGCATCGTAATGTTGCTTGCTTGTGCCCGCCAGCGGATCGGTGGCTGCAGCCAAGCGATCCAACACATCATATGCATAGGTGTGCGTGTTCCCACGCGCATCCGTGACGCGGGTCAGACGGTTCCCTGCATCGTACTGCATCGTCGTCGTTGCGCCCAACGCATCGGTGATCGTTACCGGGTTGCCCGCCTTGTCATACGTCGCCTGAGCAGTGACCACGCCTTCGGCATCGATCGTTTGCTGCACGTTGCCGACGGGGTCGTACACGCTGCGGTTCGTGTGCCCGAGCGCATCGATCGTTTCGATCAGGCGGCCGAGCGCATCGTAACGGTAATGGACCGTGTGACCTAACGGATTCGTGATCTGCGTAAGCCGATTTTCGTTATCGTAGGCGTACGCGGTGATGTGACCCAACGCATCGGTCTTGTGCGTGAGCAACCCATTTTTGTTATAGGTGAATGCGGTGACGTTGCCGTTGGCATCCGTTTCCGTAAGGACTTGTCCGGCGGCATTGTACGTGTAGGTGACGACCTGACCCAATGGATCGGTCACCGTCAGCAAATTGCCGACCGCATCATACGTCTTCCTCGTCTCATACCCGCCCGCATCGATCGCATGCGTCATCCGTCCGAGCGCGTCGTACCTATAGGTTTGGCTATGTCCTTGCGCGTCCGTCTCGCGAATCAAGCGATCTAGTGCATCATATTCGAAGCGAGTGATGCCGCCGGCTGCATCCGTGATTTGGATCAAGCGGTTTTTGGCATCATAGGCGAACTGCTGGCTGCCACCCAGCGCATCGATCGTTTCGATCAGGCGGCTGTTGGCATCATAACGATGCGTTATCGTGCCATGTACCTTGTCGCTGACCGCGGTCAGTTTCCCGTTTTTGTTATATGTGAAGCTCTTCGTATTCCCTGCCGCATCCGTGACCGTCTGTACGTCCCCTAGCGCATCGTACGTGTAGATCAGGCTGCCGCCCACCGCATCGGTGTGCGACAACACCTCGCCACGGCCATTGTACGTCCAGGTCGTGCGGCCACCTAACGGGTCCGTGCGTTCAAGCATGCGCCCCAGCTTGTCATAGCTCTTATGCGAGCTTTGCCCCATCCCGTCTGTCGTCTGGATGACTTGACCTACCGCATTATAGATCATGGACATGCTGTTTCCTTCTGGGCTTATCTTTGTCAACAGTTGATCCAACGGATCGTAGCTGAAGGTCGTGCGGTTGCCCAGCGCATCCACCGTCTGAATCCGTCTTCCCTTGGCGTCATACACTTGGCGGGTGCTCTGGCCGAGCGCATCCGTTACAGTCACAAGACGATCTTCCCCGCTATAAGCGTAACGGGTTAGGTGACCGAGCGCATCTTGCCTTTCCGTTAGCTTCCCGTTTCCATTATAAGTATATTTTGTGGTGTTGCCCAGTGCATCCGTTCTACTTACTATATCGCCGTGGCTGTTGTACGTCATCGTCGTGATGTGACCGAGCGCATCTGTGATTTGCGTCACATTGCCTTTGGCGTCATACGTTAGGCGAGTCACCCCGCCTAGCGGGTCTGTCGTCTCGATCAGGTGCCCGGCGGCATCATAAGTGAACGTCGTCAGGTTGCCTTCCGGATCGGTGACTGCCGTCAATTGGCCGTCTGTGTACTGATAGCGGGTCACACCGCCATTAGCAGTTGTTTTGGTGTGCACCAAGCTGTTGCTGTCGTACGTATAAGAAGTTTCGTGCCCGTCGGTATCGGTCGTACGGAGCAAATTGTTGTTGGCATCATACGTATTCACCACTTGACGGCCCGTCGGGTCGGTTGCGGTCAACACATTATGACGGTCGTCATAGGTCATCTGCAGTACATTCCCCGCAGGGTCCTGCACGCGGGTCAAGTTTCCTGCTTCATCATAGGTCATCTTGCTCGTCTCGTGATTCGCGTCCACCCTGGTCAGCCGGTTCCCGGACGCATCGTAGGTGAAACGGGTGCTGCCGCCGACTTCATCGGTTTTTTGGAGCACACGGTACTGGTTATCATGAATCAGCGTGCTGACGTGACCTTCGCGATCGGTGACGGTCGTAATCAGGTGGCCCGGTTGCGTCTCTTCATCATAACGGAAGTGCGAGCTGCCCCCTACGGCATCCACTTGTTTCACCACACGTCCCGCCGTATCGTAGGTGTCGGCAAACATTTGTACGCCTTCGCCATTCGTTCCGGTTAGCACGCGCCCGGCGTCATCATACGTATAGGCAACAGCTTGACCGTTCTCATCGGCGATGCCGATCAGATGGCCGTTGCTGTCTACGTGAAACGCCACTTCGCGCTGCAAATCATCGGTCACCTTACGCAATTGCTGCTGCTCGTCATACGCAAAGTGTAGCCGCTGATTGGTGATGCGGTTCGTCACCGTGGCTAACGTGCCGTCCCCATGGTAAGCAAACCTTAAGGTGTGCCCGTGCGCATGGTGCTGCTCCGTAAGCTTGCCCGCAGCGTCGAACTGGTAGACCGTCTGGTCTTTCTTCCTTGTGTAGGTAAAGCGGCCATCTTCCTGCCGCACCAGCGTATCTTGCTGCGCAGCGCTTTCTGTGGAAATATACTTGCCCTCACCTGTAGGCCAGAACGTATTGTGGCGATTCGCTCCCCAATGCACGACCACCTGGTCGCCATGCTGCACGAGTTGCGCTTCATAGTTGTGGCTCCAGCCCTTGCCAAGCGGCCCTGCGCCTAACAGCAGGGAATGATACTGGAGCGTAAGGTCGAACGGAAACGCGCTCTGCTGACCTAGCTTGGACAGCGTGATCACATGCGCGCCCGTGGACGTGTCGATCGGGTCTTGCACGAGCGACTGCGGGTCAACCGCGGACGGATCAAATTTGGCGATCTGCTTATAAGCCAGCATCCCCGAGAGCATGCCGGATGTGCTTATTCTAAACTCTTCCCCAGGTTCGCCATATACTGTGATCGTATATAGCCCCGAAGCGCTCGGCGTGTAGGTGAGTCTGTTCCAAGAGCTTGTCGAATCGACCGCTGTAAAGGTGCCGCTTTTGAACAGCGATAGGGAACGGCCACCTATGAGCGTGATGCTATAGTTCTGATCTTGTACCAAATAACCGCGCAAATCGGTGGTGCCGCTGTAACCGATGGTGCCGGTTTGGTCAAGCAACCATGTTTCATATACGTTCAAACCAATCGTTGTCGGCTGCGATCCGTTATGAGCCACTTGGATATAGTACGTCCCGGCATCTGGCGCGCGATAATCCAGGACGGTGCGGTCGGTTGTTCCTAAGCCTGTGCCGTTCGCATCGTAGAGGGTGATCCCGCTGCCGGATCGGGCCGCGATGGTATAGTCGGTTCCGCCTTCCAGTGACACTTGGTAGTACGCGCTTTCCCCGGCCGGTACGGAGTATTCAACCGTTGTATTGACGTTTGCCGGGTAAGCATGGGCGATGTCGGAACCGTCTACGGCACATAGGGTTGTACCGCCACCCACTTCCAAATAATACAAACCCGCTGCCGAGGGCGTGTGCACCAAGTCTGATTTGTAATTGGAAGTTATCTCACTATCCCCAGCGGAAGCTTTGTCCGGGGCGGTAAACAGCTTCATCGAGCTATAGTTATAGTTTGTGGTAAAGACCATCGTTCGGTCTGCCTTCAAATTGGTCGCGAAAATGGTACCCCCACTGCCTGGATAATCCAACGCACCGGGCGCTAAGAGAGCCTGCGCTGTCCACAACGCAATCGTCGCCTTGCGGTTGCCCGCTAATGCTTTGAGATAATACGTTCCCGTGACCTCAGTTGTATAGGTTAGCGAATCGGTATGACTGCTCGCTACTCTTGAGCCATTGCTTGTATACATTTCCAAGCCTACGGCTCCAGCAGCCTGAAAGCTTACAGGGACTCCTTCGGTTACGTCCACCTTGAAGTAGGCACTTTCAAAGGCGGGTACCGTGTAGATATCCGTCTTGGTTAGTTCTCCCTCCGTGAACGTCGCCGGATAGGCATGGGCCGTGTCAGAACCGTCTACGGCATGTACGGTGGTGCCTTCGCCCAATTCTCGCAAATAATACAAACCCGCTGCCGAGGGCGTATACAATAGCTTTGAGCTCCAACTATAAGCGCTAGAAGCCACCGCACTATCATGAGAGGAAACTTTGTCCGGAGCGTTATATAGGTTAAGCCAACAAAATTTGCCGTTTGTCTTGAAGACCATCGTGCGGTCTGCCTTTAAATTTATGGTGAAATAGGCATCGCTCCCCGTGCTCCTTGTATAATTCAACACACCGGGTGCCTTGAAAGCCTGCGAGGTCCACAACGTAATCAATGCCTTGCGGTTGCCCGCTAACGCTTTGAGATAATACGTGCCCGTGGCTTTCGCGGTATACAGTAGCGAATCCGTAGCGCTGCTCGCTAAACGCGCGCCTGCTTTGTTATAGATCTCCAGTCCCATGGCTCCGGTCGTTTGAAATCGTATAGGGATTCCTGCGGTTACGTCCACCTTGAAATAGGCACTTTCCTTGGCGGGTACCGTGTAGGTCTCTGTCTTGGTTAGTTTTCCCTCTGTGATCGTCGCCGGGTAGGCATGGGCGATGTCAGAACCGTCTGCGGCATACAGGATGGTACCGCCAGATACGCGCAAATAATACAAACCTGAGGCCGAGGGGGTGTACCGTAAGACTGATTCGGCCGAGGCCGAATAAAATAAGGCTGTTTTTGAACTGGAAGCTATCGCTCTATCCCAAGAGTAAGCTTTATCCGGAGCGCTATACAATTCAACTCTAGGAAAGGAGTTGATGTTTGTCTGGAAGATCATCGTGCGGTCTGCCTTCAAATGCGTGGTGAAATAGGCACTTTCCCCCCCGCTCCTTGAATAATCGATCGCACCAGGCGGTGTGAAGACTTTCGAGGTCCACAACCTAATCTGTGCCTTGTGGCTGCCCGCTACCGCTTTGATATAATACGTTCCCGTGGCTTTCACTGTAGACAGTAGCGAATCCGTAGCGCTGCTTGCTAATTTCGTACCGCTACTTGAGTACATTTCCAAGCCTACGGCATCAGTAGCCTGAAATCGTACAGCGACTCCTCCGGGTACGTCTACCTTAAAGTAGGCACTTTCCTTAGCGGGTATTGTGCAGGTGTCTGTCTTCGTTAATTTTCCCTCACTGAACGTCGCCGGGTAGGCGTGGGCCATATCAGAACCGTCAGCGGCATGCAAGGTTGTACCTTCCCCTACTTCCAAATAATACAAACCGTCTGCTGAGGCTGTATACCATAGATCCCCTGAGTTGGAAGCTATTTTGTTATCCTGAGAGGTACTCGGGGCGTTATACAGTTTAAACGTGCTATATTGGTAGTCTGTCTTGAAGACCATCGTGCGGTCTGCCTTCACATTGGTGGTGAAATAGGCATATACATATCTCCTCGTATAATCCAACGTACCAGGCGGTGTAAAGACTTGCGAGGTCCATACCGTAATTGCGGTCTTGTGGTCTCCCGCGAACGCTTGGAGATAATACGTTCCCGTGTCCTCCGCTGTATACAGCAGCGAATCCGTATCGCTGCTTCCTAAGCGCGCGCCTTCTTGGTCATAGATCGCCAAACCCGTTGCCCCAGTCGTTTGGAATCGTACAGGCACTCCTCCGGTCAAGTCCACTTTGAAATAGGCACTTTCCCGGGCTGGTACCGTGTAGCTGTCCGTCTTGGTTAGTTCCCCCTCCGTGAACGTCGCCGGGTAGGCATGGGCGAAGTCAGAACCGTCTGCGGCACGTAGCGTGGTACCCTTTTCCACGTACAAATAATACAAACCCTCTGCCGCTGCCGTGTACGACAGGCGTGAGCTTGAACTGGAAGCTATCGCGCCACCCCAAGAGGAATCTTTATCCGGGGCGTTATACAGTTTCACCAAGCCACCATTGGCGTTTGTCTCGAAGACCATCGTGCGGTCTGCCTTCACATTTGTCGCGAAATAAGCGAAGTCCTCACTCCCCGTATAATTCAACGTACCAGGCGCTATGATAGCCTGCGAGATCCGCAACACAATCGCTGCCTCACTGTCTCCTGCGAGCGCTTTGAGATAATACGTGTCCGTGTCCTCTGCTGTATAGATTAACCAATTCGTAGCGCTGCTCGCTACGCGCGTGCCGTTGCTTGTATACATTTCCAAGCCTGCGGCTCCAGTAGCTTGAAAACTTACAGCGACTCCCTTCGTCAAGTCCACCTTGAGATAGACACTGTCATGGGCATCCATGTCCATGTAGGTGAGCTTGGTTAGTTCTCCCGCCGTAAGCTTCACCCGAGAGGCGTTAGCAAAGTCAATGCTGCTCGGCTTGGCGCCATGCGCAAGATCACCCTCGGCCATCCACCCCACGTCGGCTACTTCATCGCTTTCGTCGGATGCTGATCGTTCCACCTTGTCCGCATAAACCGTTGCTGGCGCCAGCGCAGTAATTTCCAGAGATGAAAACACCCCCGCTAGCAAGCTAATACATAAACCTATAAAAATCCCCTGTACACAAGCTCTCGTCTGCATCTTGCTCTCCTCTCGCTACTCTTTGCATCTATTATCTCTATGAATTTATACGCATGCACCCTTGTTCATCGCCGCCCCCCCTCTTTTTTATCTTGACGGATTGTAAAATGAAGTGCGACACCTTCTGGAAATAAAAAAACAAAAGGCTCATGGCCGGATTCGTGTAGAATGAAAGTTCTCACCACCC
>NZ_BALG01000307.1 GCF_000315235.1 Paenibacillus popilliae ATCC 14706
GAAGACATTCATCTCCAAAACGCGGGGTGAATGTCTTCTTTTTATACTATCTGCACCGCCTCCGAAGAAAAACGCAAGTTCTTCAGTGGCCTCACAGCAACGCTGCGGCCCCTTTCTTCCCCTTCTATCCTGAAAATTAATTCATTCGCAAACTGAAGAAGACAATACAAAACTGATCCTCTATCCAGCCATTTTCGAGCGCAAAATCCACAACTTGAAACAAGCTGCCGACATGTAGGGGAGCATATCATCTTCCTCAACGG
>NZ_BALG01000306.1 GCF_000315235.1 Paenibacillus popilliae ATCC 14706
ACCGTTGTAACCCCTGAAGCGAAAGCATGGGTCATTTCTTTGGCCTGCCAAAAGCCGAAGGACTTGGGCTACTCGTATGAAATCTGGACCCAGCGTCTTTTGGCACAGCATGTGCGTAATCACGCGGTAACTGAAGGTCATGACTGTCTCTCCCGCATGTCGCCTAGCAGCGTGTCCCGATTGCTGGCCGCCCAAGACTTGCAACCACATAAAGTCCGTTATGATCTGGAACGCCGCGATCCAGAGTTCGATGCAAAACGGACGGAAGTGCTTTGCGTCTATCAGCAAGTCGAATACATTCTGGAGAACGAAGAAATAATACCACTCTGCGACGTTTATTTGTCCTACGACGAGAAACCTGGCATTCAGGCGATCGGCAATACTGCCGAGGATTTGCCTCCCGTCATCGGGGAACATTCCACCATAGAAGCTTGATGCCCACTATTGCCCGGAACTGCGGATTCAAATCATAGTAGACAACCATTTCGCTCATATCTCCAAGGAAACAAATGCTTATCTGGAGAGTCGGCCGATCCGGTTTGAGTTCGTCTTCACCCCCAAACATGGCTCCTGGCTCAATGGGATTGAAAGCTACTTCGCAAAGATGACGAAACAGGTACTTCGTCATCTCCGGGTGAAGTCAAAAGAAGAATTAAAAGAGCGACTTGTGTTGTACCTCCAGGAAGTGAACGAAAATCCGGTGTCTTTCCGTTGGAAGTACGGTTTGGAAAATTGACAGGGCACGAACGTTATTTCAGGAGCTATCTTGATCCTTATTGTCCGAAGAAAATAAAGTTGTAGACTGAAAATTATCAAGAAATTAGTTTTTCTCCGTTAAATCATGGGACAAAGAATTTGTTAAATCGCGTTGTAAAGCATCAATTAAATCTCTTAACCTTAAAATAGAAGTTTGCAACTCCGCTCGATAAATTCTCTGAGTTCCTATTTTTTCAAATGAGACCAATTCACTTTGTAGCAATAGTTTTAAGTGATGTGAAATTGCTGGTCGCGAAAGATTAGATAACTCCACAATCTCGTTCACGGTTAATTGACCTTTCTCGGTTAAATACACTAATATTTGTTGACGTTGCTTATCTTTAAGCATCTCAAACACAGGTATACATTCATTAAGTATATCCAAACTACATTTAAGATTTGTCATGTAGATGTTCTCCTTTTATTTTGATCGACGCGGTAAAAGTGCAGCTGGGCCGTGTAACATTAAAGTATGAAATAACGGACTCCAGCCATTTTGATGTTGCTTAGTTTTTTTGCCTTTTGCAATTCGCTTCATTTGTTGTTCATAGTAACTTAACCCGATCATTGATCCGAGCTTTTGGTCTAATATTTTAATGCCTGTTGTTAGTCTTTGTGTCTTTACTGTTTCGTAACGTCCTTCCATTATCTGATTCGGTATGTCTGGAACTAACGCAAGTGGACGTGCAATGCCGATCATAGATGTTTTATTATTCAATAATGCTTCTTCCATACTTTCTTTTGATCTAAATCCGCCGGTGACAACAATTGGGATATCAACCGTTGATTTAACTTTTTTGGCATATTCCAAAAAGAAAACTTCACCGCTTCCCTCGCCAGTACCTGTGGACATTTTGGGATTTTCGTAACTTCCACCTGATATCTCTATTAAATCAATTCCTAACTCAGCCATTTTTTTCACAACCTCAATAGAATCTTCCTCGGTAAATCCGCCTTCTTTGAAGTCGGAGGAGTTTAATTTTAGACCTATTGGGAATTGCGGACCAAGGGCTTCTCGCATTCCTTGATAGATTTCAACTAGAAATCTCATCCTGTTTTCTAGTATACCACCATATTTATCAGTTCGCTTATTATCAAAAGGCGATAAAAACTGGTTCACTAAATAACCATGTGCTCCGTGGATTTGAATGCCTGTAAAACCTGCTTTTTTTGCTATTTTCGCAGTAGTAATAAACCGATTAACCAATGCTTTGACTTCGGCGGTAGTTAGTGCTCTCGGATTATTGAATGCACTTCCTAAACTGCCTCCTACCGGAATAGCACTCGGTGCCACAGGTTCTTTAGAAAGCGTTCGTGGCGATTGCTTCCCCGGATGATTAATCTGCATCCAAAGATGTGTATGAGTAGCTGTACCTGCCTTTACCCATTGTTTTAGAACCTCCATGTCTCGTTCATCTTCAACAACCACATTACCTGGTTCGCCTAACGCGCCGCGGTCTACCATCACATTTCCGGTCACCACGATACCTGCACCACCGTGTGCCCATTCACGATATAAATTCACATGTAACTGATTGGGTTGATTCTTACAGTTCGCCATAGTTTCACTCATAGCTGACTTAAAAAAACGATTTTTTATAACTGTTCCATTGGGTAATGTTAATGGCTCCGCTACCTTCAATTTTTTCATTTGCAGTTCCTCCGTTTATGTTTATATGTTTAAAATTATAAACGTTTATACAATAAAAAATAACACTTTATTTTTTTTTCGTCAATACCAATAATTTTATCCCGTGTGGGAATTGTGTCCTTTGTCAAGGTCTTCTGATGTGGCTTCCTTTTCTCCGCTGCCATTACGCACCTTCATCGATACTACTCAGCCATCCGACTCCCTATCTCTCTTTTACTTTGTGAACGTCAAATAGGCCCCAATCTGACCGCTAGGTGGGGCCTATTTGACGTTCACGGTAATAACAAACAAATCAACTTTAATTGAAAATCTAATATCTACTTCTTCTCTTGATCAAACCAATTATTTTCTACCATGTATGATACACTTTCTTCGATGGTTTCCAGCAGTGTATACCTTGGTTTATAGCCAATAAGTCTTTTGCCTTTTTCAATGCTAAAGTTGCCGCTACGGGCGATGTGGTAGTAGGTGCGATCAATAAAATCCGGATTCTTTATATAGTCACACCATTCATTCCACGAAAGGAACTTGATTCTTTCCTCCTGCCTAAAGTAACGGTACATCGCTTGTGCATAGCCTAGTAGAGTAATTGATTCTTCGCCTACCGCATGAAAACTCTCTCCTAAGGCTGCCTTGCGATGAGTTATTGCATTAAAGAAAACTTGAGCTACATCGTCTGCATGAACATGATGTAATGTTTCCATTCCGAAATTCGGAAGAGCAATTTCTTCGCCTTGTGCAATTTTATCAAAAACCATGTAGTCATGATTAGCCATTGGATTCATAATGACCCAACCAGGACCCGAGATCTGCCCTGGCATAATAACAGTTTCAGGGAAACTCTCTTTCCGGTAAAGGTGATGCAGGTACTCCTCACTTTTTGCTTTCTGAAGACCATATTCGTCCAACGGAAACTTTGGCTGATCCTCCACAATGGGAAAGGTTGTCGCTTGCCCATGAGCCCAAATAGAAGAGCAAAACACATAATGGGAAAGATTTGTGTTTTTAAGGGCTTCTGTCATATGTTTTGTATCCTCTAAGGAAAAGTTAATTAGATCAACTACAATATCTGCGTTTAATGTAGCTATTTTCTTCTGACGGATTGTAAAATGAAGTGCGACACCTTCTGGGAATAAAAAACAAAGGACCCATGGCCGGATTCGTGTAGAATGAAAGTTCTCACCACCCC
>NZ_BALG01000305.1 GCF_000315235.1 Paenibacillus popilliae ATCC 14706
GGGGTGGTGAGAACTTTCATTCTACACGAATCCGGCCATGGGCCCTTTGTTTTTTATTCCCAGAAGGTGTCGCACTTCATTTTACAATCCGTCACTTATTTAGTGCAGGCTCGAAATACTTCCGCTTGATCCAAAGCGATACATTTACAAGCCCAATCAATACGGGTACTTCAACGAGTGGTCCAATTACCGCGGCGAATGCAACTCCTGAATCCAGACCGAACACACCAATCGCTACGGCTATCGCTAGTTCAAAGTTATTGCTTGCAGCCGTGAAAGATAAAGATGATGCCACTGGATAGGAGGTTCCTGACTAGCTAAGAAGAACATCAGAATCGGACCGATAATCCAGTTCTGCACTAAGGACAGAAGGAGTACCTTCCAATCCTTAAACACCCGCCCAAGCTTTTCATACTTCACTTTTGCAAGTGGCGGATACATCATCACAATCAGACCTATAGCAAGCGGTACCGAAGTCGTTCCAATTTGCATGCTAGAAAATACTTCGGAGAAATTAGGCACCATATACCCTAACCCTAATCCAATGGCCATTGCCCCAAAGATCCAAAAGGTGAGATAGCGATCCAGAAAAGAGAGTCTCTTGGTGTTACTTTGACTCATGACATCTACACTCCTTAATCACACATCATCGCGTTGATTTTTACTTGCTCTTCTTCCCTTACCTTTGGCAAATATTCAATTGCATCTTTTAAATGAGGTTTATCTTCAATCGAAAGTGAGTAATAAATCCACTGTCCTCTTCGTTCTTCTACCACTAAACCGGCGTCCTTCAATTTACGAAGATGCTGGCTAATATTCGGTTGAGTCGATTGCAGTAGCTCAACTAAATGACAAACGCACATTTGTTGTTGAGATAAAAGTGAAACAATTTTAAGTCGAGTTTTATCACCTAACAACTTAAACTGTTCCGCCATTTCCTCTATTGAGATCATCATGTGTCGGTACACCTCCTTGATTTCATGCTTATTATATAATCAAGTGCTTATATAATCAACTAATTATTTTATGTGAAAATACAATGCACGCATGATGCGCATCGTCTTTTCACAAACGTAACAATTTTAGAAAAATGGGCAATAGGATGCCCGGTGCCCCTTTTTGGGGTCGTTTAGGTTTGAATAAATGTCGGTTTGTTAATACTATTAATTTGCCTCCCGAAGAACAGTCGGACCCTCTTCGATATAAGGCTGTTTGTTTTTAAGGATATGATAGGCGATTAAGAGTATCTTTCGGGCGATAGCAATACACGCCTTTTTCTTGCCGCGCCGTGAAGCGATTTTCCAAAACTTCGTAGATAATGCGGTGTTGCGGGAGCGAGCGATTGCCCAAGCCGCTTCGCATAAGGCCTATTTTTGCATGAGAATTGCCTTTTACGCTTTTTGTGCTTTTTTTTTGCCCGCACTTTCATGGTTGCCCGGAGCAACGCCCGCCCAGGAAGACAAATGCTCGGCGGAGGGGAATTGCTCCATGTCCACTCCGATTTCCGCGATCAGAGCGGCGGCAGTGACCCGGCTTACCCCCGGGATCGTTTGTAGATCTGAATGCGTTTTTTTCTGCCGTCAGGTTGCCGACACGCTTTTTGCGCAGCCGGCATAAATCCCGCATTTCACGCAAATCCTCTGATGGAATGAAACTCGCTTCAATCAAACCGACCCGAAGTAGCTTGGCGATCCATTCCGCATCGCAAACATCCGTCTTGCGGCCCGGAACGTTCTTGATGCGTTGCGCGTTCAAAGGTTCGAATTTCACTTTGCACGTTTCCTTCCGCATCCGTGTTGAGAGCGCAAACGACAATGGTTTCCTGGTGGACATCCATTCCAGCACAGTGTTCTAACAAAACTTCCATGATCTATAACCTCCATACAAAAGTAAGCATGGTGACGGAACAACTCGAATGTAAGCATTTTTATGTTCGCAGTATTCTGAACAGGGCAGGCTCAGGTCTGCAGCGGTTTGTACACAGAGTTGATCCTTACGGTTTATTGGACGGAGTCGAACCCACCATAAATAGTAACGTACTTCTTCACCATGGTACTAGCAGTATGGGGTAATTCTTGCTCATACAAACCTCCCTACCATTTTCATGCTAGGTTTGCGAACAAGAGATCATAATCGTTTATGGGAAAATGCTATTTTACACAATTATACGGACTCAACTCGTTGCGACGAGCGTAATAATCATTGCACCTATAAAAGCAATGCCGATACTGTACCACGGGATAGCCCAAGCAGTATCCAGTGCATCCACAAAAAGTTCTGGCCACCCGATGGCTAGTATAACGTTCCGAAAGTATGTAACTATATTCCAGCGTTTTATGGTATAATCTTCGTAGCCCTTATTGAAACGGAGAGAAACCATGCCCTTCCAATCGAAAAAAGAAAAGTTAGTATTATCCATTGCCGATCGAGAAATGCTTCAACGAATCAGTCACGCGCGCTCAGAAGAATATCGCCGGGTAGAGCGCGCACGTATTCTGCTTCATTATGCCGACGGCTTGAGCATCCCAAAGATCGCAGAAATCCTCGGTACAA
>NZ_BALG01000304.1 GCF_000315235.1 Paenibacillus popilliae ATCC 14706
TGTTTATCTGGCTTGCGGCGCAACAGACATGCGCAAATCCATTGATGGGCTGGCCGCTATGGTACAGGAACAATTTGGGCTCAATCCGTTTTCCACGGCGCTGTTCGTGTTTTGTAATCGCAGACGGGCCAAACTCAAATGGTACGAGGAACAGTTCCGGCTTGCACAGCAGAAGCGCTTCGGGGCTTCCAGCGAGAAGACGCATCCGGATCAATTGGAACTGAATCTGTTTAATGAGGCCGAAGTGCTGGCAGTGCCTAACGCAGAGCCTGTGACGGCTCCAATGCCTCGGCCCGCCTATCCGGGCAGCCTGGCCTCGCCATCGGCGATAACGCATGTGATGTGCCAAAAATACGTGAGCAGCCAGCCGCTCTACCGGCAGGAACATGAATGGACCCGTTTAGGTTATCCCTTGTCCCGGCAAACGATGGCGAACTGGATGATCTACGGCGCAGAGCACTGGCTGCTGCCCGTTGTGGCGGAAATGAGGCGCCATCTGCTGAAGCAGGATGTGCTGCATGCGGACGAGACCACGCTGCAGGTGTTAAAGGAATCGGGAAAAGCGGCGCAGTTGGATTCGTATATGTGGCTATACCGCACGGGGCGAGGTGAACCCTCCGTGGTGTTGTACGACTACCAGCGCACGAGAGGCGGGGAGCATCCGCGG
>NZ_BALG01000303.1 GCF_000315235.1 Paenibacillus popilliae ATCC 14706
ATGGCGGCACGTTGTGGTAAGAAGAAAGCGTTAATTGCATTGGCTCGTAAAATCCTCACGATTATCTACATGATATTGAAAAGCAAAACCGCCTGTGTGGAGGGTGGGCCAGTTTCTATTAAACCCTCAACTTAACAGCTTCACCAACCATTGATGTTTTTATACCAGGAGGCAAAAATGCTATGCCTCGGGCATCCTATTGCCTTTTTTACGTTCTTGTTGAGGTTACCGTTCATTTTTCAAGAAGGTTCGACGCAATCAT
>NZ_BALG01000302.1 GCF_000315235.1 Paenibacillus popilliae ATCC 14706
CAACATGTTTTTCGTTCATGGCCGCTAGTTGGGTAACCATCTTATTCATTTGGGTATGTAGACTGCGTTGTTTTGCTTGGAGGGGCTGAAGGAATACCGTACTCCCATCTTCTATGATTTCGAATGGCAAGTGATCCAATGGGGTTTCCAATTTAGACGTTATTTGTTCTATATTTTTATCATTCGCGATCACATGTAGGGTAGATACCATTGTGTTTAGATGATCATTTGCTGGTGTACTTAATTCAGACGCAATCAATGCCATGCTTGATTCCACGTCTTGCATCATGCTGTGTAATGCATTTGTAGTGGTTTGTATGATTCGTTTATATAATTCTATTCGCTGTTGCTTCGCTTGACCATCTGCTTGTGCCGCTTTGTTTTCAACTTGAAGCAGCTCTT
>NZ_BALG01000301.1 GCF_000315235.1 Paenibacillus popilliae ATCC 14706
AGTTGCAACTTATTAACATAACAATAAGACGGATTGGACTTAATTTTTTTAACGTCATCTTCCTTTTCATCAGTGATTTCCCCTCCCAAATCTTCATTTTTCCATGAACAACCAATATTTTACACCTAATTAATCCTTTATTGGTTACAAAATACCCCTTAATAACATTTACTGACTTTGACAAGTACCAACAGCGCTTAGACTCCTACCCATCGCATTTTCCTTGGTTTGGCGATATTTATGGCCCAGATGATCGCGAACGCTCGTGCAGCACGGCTCTGGAGCCGCCGTGTTGCACGGGACAATTGGATCTGAACAGGGCTGGATTTTTTGTGGCTATTACAAGTGACCCTTTTGACCACCCTCCGAATTAGATTCTGCTTATCAGCAAAAGCGTGTTTTCTCCAACCCACGTTCGATCCGATCCAGTTCCGACTGCTCAAATGACTCCTGATGTACCTCTATAGCTGCTGCTGTAATTCCTCAGGCTGTCAGTTGTGAGCATCTTTCACATGATTTCATTCGTTTCTATTCTTCTTTTTTCTTCGTAAATATCACGGATAACTTCCTTAACAACGGGATTTATTTCATTCCTGATTTGTGTTTGTAAGGAATATCCAAGCGCAGCCATATCATTTTGTAGGAGTTCCAGTATCGATTTTCGAACCAATTCAACAGCTTGCTTTATGATATACTCTTCGTTATTTTGAATTTGATAGGGACCATAGTTGTAAATCGGATATTTAAGCACAATCGCGTTAAGCATGTCGTCTTTCGTTATATTCGGTAACAACGTATTTACAATCATATCTTTTATTTTCGCGTGTATCTTTTTTATCTGCTGCTGGGGGACTACCTGTGTTTTCATCAACTTTTGCAATGATTTTGCCTGTAAATTGAACGGCAACAAGTCTAGCAGTTCTATTGTGGAGCCTAAGCGCTCCGGATGTTCCCGAATTTCTTTTATGCCAATTCTTACGATTCGTTCCGCATCTTCTGCATTTAAAGATACGGGCCGCCAATCGGTAACAGATGCCCATGCAATGAATGCATCTCCATCATCGGGTTCAACAACATTCCCTACTTTCCCTCCGATAACTTCATCTCCGATGCGAACAACGACAGGCGCAGTTATCGATTGTCCTTTCCACTCCATGGGTACAGAGCAATGTCGTTCTCGAGATAAGGCTTGCAATTGTTGTTTCACAGATTGTACGCGTTCCGGAAGTACGGCAACATGGACAAATACAATGGGATAATTAAGAACCGTATCAATATGCTCTACCCTTCCTTCTATCGAAGGTTCTGCAAAAGGCAACGATAATTTTTGTCCAACCACTACCGCCGTTTCCTGCGGTGATTCATTTACATCAACGTGTTCATCTCGGTTGATTTCGTCTGTATATACATATTGAATCGGTTTATACCTGCCTTGTTGTTCGCCATCCGTGCGTACAAAAATATTTAAAGGAAATTCTTTTAATTGTTGGTTCGTTGTAGACGAAGGCACACCGATTTGAACAAAAGAATGGGGTTGATCTCCAAGAGATAACACCTTGCCTAGCAACCTTTTCTTTACTCTACGAGAATAAGTAACAAAATGCTGCCAATCACTCCACTGAAGTGAAACCTTCTGTCCTACACGATGAATAACAGGAGCAATTTGATCTGGAGCAGCATGTATCTGCAGGGTCTCCACAGGTAAAACGGCACCTTCTTCATTTCTATATTTAAAAAAATGATTTTCCGTAAGCGAAGTTGTTCGGAGTAAGTTAGCATTTTCTAACCCATATATAGTAGGCAGTTCACTTGCATCTGCCTCTGTTAAACCTGTTATTAAAATTTCACCATTATTTTCATTACTGGACAGTTCACCAAGAACCGTTTCCCCCTCTTTAAACGGGACGCGAATTAATTTACGTCTTTCTCTCGCATCCAATATAAGCGGACGATCTTCAGTTGGAAATTCTGCTATTTCTTCTTTTACACGATTGTTGTTCTCGTCTACCTGTTCGTCCTCCGACAATTCGTTTATTGACCGCTCACCTTCACCGTTAGGCTTGATCGGCGAAGGTGTAGGTGTGTTATCACTCGTCCCCGGCTGCGACTGTTGTTCTCTCCCTTCCATCGCTGCGATTTCTTCTTCTGTTGGAGGTGCTGGGATGTTGTCATCTAACTCTGGCTGTTCCGTTGACGTGCTTGTCCCCGGTTGTGGTTCCGTTTCACAGCATTCGATTGACCGCTTGGCTCTACCTCCGGGAACGCACGGTCTGCACACTTGGATCTCCCTTTCTTCAACCGCACTTTCGTCTTTCACGCTCTCCTCGCTTATTTGTTTCACTGCTGTTTCTTCTGCCTCAACCGCGCTGTCCTTTATCGCTTCTAGCTTGGTGGCCGTTCTTGATAAAATGCCTGCTTCTCGACTGATTCCTTTGATAACTAAGGTCGTTGCTTCTTCTGGACGAATAGGCACAAAACTTCCAATCGGATCAATGGCTAGCACTGTAAACTGAACGTATTTCAGTCTATCTAAAGTCTGTGCTTGCCACCCCGGTCTGTCAAATAAGTTATGCTCGATCATTTCAACCATAGGTGAAAAGGTGTGTTGCAAAGCTTGGCGTTGCCCGTTTATGTTTTCTTTGGCTTGCTTGACCTGAATGACGTTCTCCGCTGCTGCCTCTAGATTACTCCAATATGCGGCTCGCTCTTCCTCTGTCCCCGCTGCTTGCTCCAAGGCGGCAAGCAGTTGCGCTTGGGCTGCCAAATCCGTTATCGTTATTTCTGAATCGATTTGCTCCATCAGTTGCGCCAACGACACCATCGTTCGTAGCACGCGTTGCTTGTCCGCTTGCTGTCGGATATGTGCATTCGTTTCTGTTTCCCCGGGACCGAACAAGCTGGCCTGCAAACTATTCTCCACGGCTTGCACCGCTTGTTTATTGCCTTCGTAGATGGATTTGACGAGTTGACTGGGGTTCCGGAACGATTCGGATAAATGGTTTCCAAGCTCGGTAAAAAATTTAGCAAAGGTAGGTTCCTTGGCTATTTTTCTGGCATGCTCCCCTTGCACCCCATCCACAATCATTTTCATCTGTTTTCCCAAATCAACAGCCATACTTGCAGAGTGGGAAGCTTGCTCCACGGTGGTGTATAGTCGTTGTTTGGCTTGGTTAGTTTCTGTTTTCTGCGCGGACGGCAGCGTTGTTCCTTGTTCCGGATGAATGGCCTGCCACAGGCTTTGATAAGAGAGCCCTTGTCGGTTTTTAAGGACTTGAATCAGTTGCTTCGTCTTCGCTTCGGCACGCCGCTCTGCCGCTTCACGCTCTTCTTTCTCTTCTGACCGGCTTGCCCACAAATCTGTTAGTAAAACTTTCCCATCCAGCCTTTGTTGTTCTACACGATCGCGAGCACTCTGCCCGATCCGGTTATAAGCCTCTTGCTCCCGATCTGCTGCACTTTTTAATTGCTGCTGAATATCTGTCACGATGTCGGCATTCTTCTGCTTCATCATCGCTAGTAATTGATTTTCAAATACGGCTAACTCTTCTACGGTTAACTCCTCTATTCGAGATTGTTGGAAGAACTGTAAATGGGGTTCAACATGTTCTTCGTTCATGGCCGCGAGTTGGGTAGCCATCTTATTCATTTGGGTATGTAGACTGCGTTGTTTTGCTTGGAGGGGCTGAAGGAATACCGTACTCCCATTTTCTATGATTTCGGGTGGCAAGTGATCCAATTGGGTTTCTAATTCAGACGTTATTTGTTCTATATTTTTATCATTCGCGATCACATGTAGGGTAGATACCATTGTGTTTAGATGATCATTTGCTGGTGTACTTAATTCA
>NZ_BALG01000300.1 GCF_000315235.1 Paenibacillus popilliae ATCC 14706
TCGGCCAATTGTGCCATCTGGACAACGGAAGAGCAATTGGAAACGAGACCGACGACATAGAGGAAGCAAATAAGCCAAGATGGCGTTCCATTGCATTTCATAATGCCGGATTGAGTAAGTAACAGGGAAAAGTCAAATCGATCCCAGAGACTCTTCAGAATAGGCGCTCCCGCACACTCGCCGTGATTCCATTCTCTAAACTTCGTTTTTTGCAACGCTGACATTGGTGACCCACCCCATAATCTGAAGATATACCCTATAAAAAAGGTATCCTTCGCAATTATAGTGTCTATTTTGAAAAGTCAAGTGGTTTTTTAGATATTTATCGAAATATTGTAGACACTTTTGTAGTGGTGACTGATTACCAATTAGTGTATTGAACTGCATAGGTCATGTAAGACAAGTGTATAGTGTTCTAATGGGAGGGATATTTGTGGAATACGCATTTACTCATTATGCTCGAAAAAGATGCAAAGAACAAAATATAAACCTGCATAACTTACTTAAAGAAGTGAAAACAATTCCTGCGCCGAGGGGTAATACCAGATGGATATCCACAGAAGGACATACGATAATGTTAAGTGGTAAAGCTAATGGCAATATCGTTATTGTGACTGTTATAGCAAAGCATAAGTATAGACAAACTATGAATAAACTACACAAAGGACGAAACACCTTCTGAGTGCTATCTTTTTTTGTATTTATATCACACAAATGGGTAATTTGAAAAAAAATGCTTGTATTTCGCAAATCACATGGTAAAATATAGGTGATTGAGAATTACATTGCCGAAGGAGGTAAAACTATGAATACCGTTGCTGCGACGCCACAGCGCTTGGGGAACTAAATCAGTGCTATCGGCAGAAGAAGAAAATGAGTCTATCGAAGCTGCAAGAAGCGGTCGGCCTTGATAAAGGCAGCCTGTAAAGAATTGAAAACAGCGAAATCTTACGCCCTGATTTTAACATCATTTGGGCTGACGCTCACGATCATCCCGATTGTCCGCTTCTATATTTTCGCGCAGAAGTATATTGTTAAAGGTATTGCCGCAGGTGCGGTAAAATTATAGAAGAGGGGATGTTTAATATGTTGTTTAAGTTTTCGACTGTTAAGGTTATGACTTCACTTGCGCTTTTTGGTGTTTTGTTGTTTAGTTCATCTTTACCCGTATCTGCGTTTACAAGTAGTTCTAATTCTTTTGCTACTGAAATTCAAGAACCGATAAATAATCATCAAGTGGACTTTCATTGAAGTAAAAGAGGAGTAAAAAAATGGATTGGAAAATTAGCAATGGAAGGTGTTGCAAAAACGTTAAGAGCTAGTGGAAGTTTAGTAGATGATATAGCAAAAAAACTAGGAGGTAAGGAAGCAAAAGCTTTTAGTAAAAATACAGATAAAATTGCTGATGCTTTAGATGAACTTTTAGAGGAAGCTGAAGTCGTAGAAGATAGAATAATAGATACGATAAGTTCGGCTTTAATTACTGCAGGAGTTGAGGCAGGAATAGCACGTACTATTGCTAGTACCTTTACTTTCCTAGCATTTTAATTGTGAAAGGAAAATTAAAAATGACGAACGAGGAAACAATGAAAGAAAGAATTGATAGATTAGAATATTATATTCATGTTTTAAAAAATTATATTTCGGTAGACAGAGAACGTTTTTTGTTATGGGATTGGGCGGTATCTCAACGGTTGAATGAACAAGAGTTTAACAATATAACAGATTATTTAAAAAGTATTGCAAATAAAATGGAAGAGTCCGATTGCGAAGATGATTATCCTACAATTGAACAATTTGTAGCCAAAATAAATAATATGGTTTATCAAGAGTTAAGAGATAGTCGAAAAATTATAGTTGATAGAATTTTTTTTGAGGGATTGTTTAATGGATTAATACGAATAGGAAAAGATAAGTTTGATAAGTTGATTACGTATTATTCAATTTTAAAAAATAGATGAATGGATAAAAGATACCCTACGGGGGTCTGTCAAGAATTTTGAGCTGTGCGGCCGGGCAAGGTCGATAATTCTAGTGGGTGGGAGTCCCTGTTTGTTGCAGGGTAGATGTGCTCAGTTTTGCAGCAATTGCTTATGCAGTAAAAGTAGCCTGGTTTGATATGGAGTGATGGGCATGATAGGCTTACTGGTCTCTGCGAAGCCTGTGGCTTCGCCCCTTCGCAGGGAATCATGCCCATAGAGGCTCCATGTCAAACCTATGCATAAACCTTACTTGTTGCTGTATATTGATAAAATTGCTTGGCTGCAAAACTCGGCACTTTTCGATTGCCAAAAACACATATCGCTGGCAAGTAGCTTCTGCACTTTTGTGCTGCCATATTGAGCATTTTTTTCTTGCCAAACACACAGACAAGAAGCCAACAAAAATTTCAGAAATACAGATGCGGGAGGGGGGAGGAATATGGCAAACAGACCTGAGCTTTTTCATAGCACATCCGAAGAATCCAAGCATGTCCTACACAAATTGATTGAGTTCAATGCCCAATGCGTGCCTAACGCCCAGCTCGAGGAAGTTAATTTATGCTTGAAAGATGATAACGGAGAGATTGTTGCCGGTCTTAACAGCACAGTTCTTTGGAATTGGATGGAAGTTGATATTTTATGGGTGGATGACAAGCACCGTGGACAAGGGTTGGGGAAACGATTATTAGAAGAAGCCGAGCAAATAGCGAGCGCAAAAAATTGTACGTTTATTAAACTGAATACATTCAGTTTTCAAGCTCCCGAATTTTACAAGAAATATGGCTACGAGGTTGTCGCCATTTTCGAAAATGCGCCGATTGGATGTAAGCACTATTACTATAAGAAGGACCTAACAAAGATAGCGAAACCATAACCTTGAACGGAGAAAAGTTATATCCTATTACAGTATCTATGGCCCTGCCCAGATCATGTATACGATTTGTAGATATGTTATGAAAAATGGGAAATGGCAAAGGCCCTGTCCGATTTCGGTAGCGAACGGAGCCTTTGCCGTTTTTCTATGTTTCTCCATCGTACCCTTGCAGGCGAGGAACGGCTGCCGGCAGCGTAACGATAAATGCGCTGCCCTGTCCTTCCGCGCTCATGACGCGGATGGATCCTTCGTGCGCATCTACAATTGATTTCGTTATCGATAAGCCAAGCCCGGCGCCGCCGTACTTGCGGGTGCGGGAAGATTCGCTGCGGTAGAACCGGTCGAACAAATGGGGAAGATGCATCTTCCCGATCCCCGTCCCATTATCCCGCACAGTCAGTTCCACACCGCAGGGTATTGTTTCTGTTGAAATCCGATTTTCTCCTTTTTCCGGATCCGTATGCTGAACGGCATTATGGAATAAATTCAGGACTACCTGCTTCATTTTGTCCGGATCGTACATGCACTTCGCATCTTCCGCCAGAGCGAGCGCCACATGGCGCTTTCCGGCAAGCAGACGAAGCTGCGGATCCAGTTCCCGAAGCACGCGATTCAATTCGCCGTCGGAGCGCTCCATGACCGGAGCCCGGTCCAGCTTCGCCAGCAGCAGAAGATCCTGTACCAGCTTATTGATCCGCTCGGATTCCCCGTGCATCGAGATGAGCGCTCTGCGCAACTGCTCCGGCTGGTTCATGGCGCCGCGGAGCAGAACCACGAGGAATCCGTGAATCGACGTCAACGGCGTCCGGAGTTCATGGGAGGCGTCTGCGACAAAGCGGCGCATCTGCTCTTTGGCTTCCTTTTCCGCTTCGAATGAGGATTCCAGCCTTTCCAGCATGCCATTGAATGATAATGCGAGCCGATCGATTTCGAGCTGGCCCTGACGGGACGGAACGCGTTCCGCCAAATTCCCGGCATCAATTCTTCCGACGAAATGCACCATATTGGACAGCGGGATAAGCGTTCTTTTTAATACGGGGAGGAACCCGATCATGCCACCGATCAGTGCTAGGACGGATAAGGAGAGAAATGTCAGAAGCTGGTTGGCCAGCATATCCTTCAACGGTTTGGTGCTTGTATTGAGCTGAATGAGTCCGAGCATGCGCCCCTTCCATTCGAACGGCTGCAGCACGAGCAGTTGCTCTTCTCCCTGGCTGTCATTCACGATCCGGTAATTGACTTCCTTCTTATTCTTGTTCATGACCGATTGATATTCTTCCGGGGACAGTTCGGGTGGATCTTCCATTTTATCCCCCATGGATGCAGCCTGAATGTCGCCGTTCGCATCGATAATGGCGAGCGACGCATCCGCAGGCAAAAACAGCATCGGCCGCCGCCCCGATACGCCGGCATCTCGGTCCGCCAGCAACTGCCATGCCTCGCGCGGAAAGGATAAGATTTGGCTTTTCAAGCTTTCCGCTTTATTTTCATACACGAATTGCTGCATAACCAAATATTGAAATACGCCGATGAGCATAAGCAGCGCGGCGAGAATGAGGAGGGAACGGGATAACAACTGAAACCGCAAAGAGCCCGGATGAATGAAGCGCCGGATTCGTTCTGCCGCCTTCATGGAAGATCAACCCGGTAACCGGCTCCGCGCAGCGTCCGAATAAGTCGATGCTCCCGGTCACTCAGCTTCTCCCGCAAAGACCGGACATACACCTCTACGATATTTTCCTCACCGCAAAAATCATAACCCCATACTCTGTCCAATATCATTGCTTTGCTGAGCACAAGACCTTGATTAAGCACCAAAAACTTCAAGAGCTCGTATTCGGTCGGGGACAGCTTCAGCACCCGGCTGTCAAAAATGATTTCCTTGCGCCGATCATCGATCCGGAACGGTCCGGCAATGACCTCGCCGAACAAATGGGGGAACTGATTGCGGATTCGCGCGTGAATGCGTGCCAGCAGTTCCTCGAAGCTGAACGGCTTCATCATATAATCGTCCGCGCCAAGCGTCAGTCCTTTCACCCGATCGTCCACTTCATCTTTGGCGGTCAGCATGATGACGGCTGCGTTCTCAGATTTCTTGATCATTCGGCATACCTCGAAGCCATCCATTCCCGGCATCATGACGTCGAGAATGACGACGTGCGGCTGGAACTCGCTCGCCATCGCCACGGCCGCCATTCCATCTATCGCGGTCTGTATCTCGAAGCCTTCATTGGTCAGGCCAAGTTCGAGAAACTGTAGTATGTTCGGTTCGTCGTCGACGAGCAATATTTTGATGCCTTTCAATTATTGCATAGGGATCCTCCTGCCTGTAAGCCGCTTGCACACGCGGACAGTGCTGCTCCCAGCATAACAGACGGAGCTGAAGCTGTTCTTAAAAGAATCTGAAAACATGCTGAGAAACATGGATTCACGAATGAGACACGTTAATGAGCCGTTCAATGCGAAGCTGCTGGGCAGCACCTATAATCTGGATTTGGCCAATTTTCAGGCAGTTTATAGTCGGCATTCAGGGTAGGTTCAGGTGAACGGTATAAACTCATTCTTGTAAAACAAAAAACCATTTTGGAGGGAAATTGAATGAAAAAAATGAACAAATCGCTTGCAGTCACCGCCTTTGGAGCTATTTTTGCCGTCAGTGCATTAGGATCCGCCTTTGCAACGGAAGCCGATACAACCTTAACTCAAGGGGCAACCACGAAGCATTTCTCCCTGAATAATGACCGGGGGGATAAATTTGGAACAACTGGCAGCGGAAAAAGGCATCACGGTGGATAAGCTGAAGGCGCAAATGGAGCAATTGGCGGCGGACAAAGGCATTACCGTGGACGAGCTGAAGGCTCAAATGGAGGAAAACCACGTCGTACGCGGAAACAAATAATTTCAGTTATAGGGAAGAACGGTCTGTTTCGTACAGGTCGTTCTTTTTGTTCTGTTTCAATGTTGCAACTTGTTTCTCCGTTTTTTTGAGCACACTCATTCAGCCGTGTGGATGCCATTGTTTTTTCTAGAATTTTTCCTTTTTATAATGATGGTTGGTTCGTCATCCACATACAAACTCCTTATCAATACTAAATCAATAGAAATATTATAAAATCAATCTCTTTATATATTGAACATGTCTCATATAATATCTTAATAAACAACATTATCAGAGTATACACGTATGAAGGAGGATAGCCAAATGAAAAATTTTGCTTACGAAGTGACTGATAAAAACGGTAACACCGAACGATTCGGTTGGTATGATAAAAAGTTGATTGAAGAAGCAAACCGTGAATTGATTTTTATATGTAGGAAATTATAGTGGTTTGCAAGAAAAAAAGGAACAGATGTCTAAGCGTAACCGGCTATTTTTTATCTATTTACTAAATATTTATCTTCCAATAGTAAGTGATTATGTTAACTAGAGGTGTATGGAATATTCATTCAGACATCAATACCCAATAGCGAAAAGTAGGTTAGTTGTTGAAGAAGTTATAAATTCAATAGTTTAAAGTAGGTAATTGTTAACAATAATAATATAATAAAAAAAACAATAATATTTTATTGTAAGACGATAAATTGTGTGATAAAATCACGTTGTCATTAAATAAGTGAGGTGTTTTAAATGAATGGTAAACGAGGTTCAACCACTTTCTTAAAGGTAA
>NZ_BALG01000299.1 GCF_000315235.1 Paenibacillus popilliae ATCC 14706
CAGCTCCGGGCGAGCGTCGAGAGGGGCAGGGAGCGGGAGAATAACGAATGAATGCACATGCAAACGGAATTGGGTAGCCTAGCGATTTAAAATTGAGTCTAGTATAAATTATCATCCAGACATCAAAGAGGCTCTACGAGGCCGTAGAGTGTGCATACGCACTCGCATTGAATCGACCATAAGTTCCGGAATGCTGCAATGTGCCGCAATTTGCGGTGTACCTTTAGTCCACAAATGAATGCGACAGGGGGGTGAAGTACATTGGAAAAGCAAATCAATCCGGGTATGAGTGAAGAAGCTCTGAAAAAACTTCATATATACATTTCATTATTAAATATCAAATAC
>NZ_BALG01000298.1 GCF_000315235.1 Paenibacillus popilliae ATCC 14706
ATGTTGCAGATCCCGTAGAATCTCGTCGCTATCCTCGCCGTCTCGCACCTTCACGAATGTTTCATGTGCCAGATTAGTGATGCTCTCGGCCAGCCTCTCCTTCTTCACTTGGCGGATGAGCATCGGCACGCGGTTTTCGTTAAAGAAGGTTTTTCTCAATTCATGCAGTATCTGAATTTGTTTCGTCTTGCATTGTTTCGCTGTGCCCTTAAACGTTAGCCCTTCCTTGTCGTGAACCTGTTGCATAAGGCGGTAAAGCCAATCGTAGCCCTGGAACAGGTCGGCCGTCAGAACATGCCTATTTGCTTCGAAGAGGGTTGGGTCACTCAGAAACCCGCCAAGAAGTTCCTCGTGCGGCTGCGTTTCTCTCGCGTTGTCTTCTGTGTAACTCTTCAAGATAATCCCGCTCCTTTTGGTCAAGTGTAATAACGTTTGTCTTTCTTGGTCTCCGTTTCAGCAGGTCTGCCGGAACCGGAATGAAGCGGGATTCTTTAAAATGCTCATTCATGTACCGCTTGGCTTCCGTGAATGTTAGCTTCGTCCCAAGTCCTTTTTGCCATTGCTTCACCCTGCTTTCTGTCGGAACGTAGGAAGGGACAAACTCGGTAATAATGACTAGCAGCTGTCCTGCTTCTTTTTCCGTCATGTTTAAGCGTCCTCCTTGAGGGATGCAAGGAATTCATCCTGATTAAACTTTGTTCGTTTTCCTGCATCCGTTTTTACCTTCTTGTACTTGTCGCGGAAGTTCTCCAGCGGATCGTTCATTGTGAGAAACTTATCCACATTTTTTGGATTCATAAACTCCTTCAATGTGAATTTATGGGTATAATAATGCTCCTCACTTTTCAAGCAGAAATGATAATTCCCAATAGCCTCAATCAACTCTTCTTCACTATTTGCTTTCAACCTAGCGTTAATTGCGCTTTTGGTTGTGTCTGTTAATTCCCTGTGGACAATTATTTTTTTGGAATTCCAGACTTCGAAAATGGTATATATACTATCTTTAATATCTTTCTTTATATATTTTCTTTCTTCCCCCCCTAATTGTAGGAGACCCTCCCCTACAGATGGGGGGGACATCTCTCCTACGATTGTGGGGGACCCTCCCCCCTGTTCATGGGGGATACTCTCCCCTAGTTGTGGGTCTCCTTCGTTTGTAGGGGACCTATCATTATGGGGGAGGTTACTTTCAATTTCCCATTCCGTGTAATACTTGTTCATTCCGATCTTTCTTGACTTCGTTGTAGTGCATTGCTCGGATACAAAAAGGACCTTGCACTCAATCAATTTTTTCAATTCTTTTTCCACTGATTTATAAGACAGACCAGTAGCCTTCGAAATGAATCCAATCGATAACCCGTGATCCTTTCTCTTGAATCCAAACGTGTACCGCCAGACAATCAAGACTATACGCAATTGCGTGCCGTTGAACTTGAAACGTGGGACATGCTCCAGCAGTTCATTGGCTATTTGCGTATATCCGTCTTCAAGCTGAGCCCCCACGCCCCCACCTACTTTTGATTGATGATATCTAACAAATGATGGATATAGTCCAGTTCATTGAAAAGCAGCTTGTGTTCTAACTCCATGAGCCTATAGGCAGCCGTTCTAGTAACGGTATTGTCGTCGTTATCAACCTCTTCCAGTTCGCTCATAAGGTCATTCAAAACTCCTTGCCGATCTAGCAGCGCAGCTTGCCTGCTGTAAAGAGAAGAACAAACTTGTTCATGTGTCATGACAATCCCCCCCAAAGGCAGCCTCAAATAAGCGCTCCATTGCGCTCTCGTCCTGGTCCAGGATGTGCCACATGATTTGAGCATAGAAGTCATAACGTTCCTCTTTATCAACGCCTTGGAGAGCAGCATGTAGCCTGTTTGTAAGAGGCTCAAGATCCCCCTTTAGTGGGAAGGCTCGCCAATTGAATCCAAGGTGATGATACTTACCCTGGAACTCTGCTATATCCCGCTTCGGATAGGGATCGATGAAGTAGAGAAGCTCAATTATTTTTGCCTGCTCCAGCCCCACCATCATTTCGAACCGCCCCCTTCTTCCGCAGTTGAAAGAAGGGCTGCTTCCTGATATTTCATTACGTGCCTTAGATAAAAATATCCTTCCACGAAGCCATTTACGAATTCTAATTCGTGCTCCAAGCGGGCTAAACTGTTCAGCTTATCCTCCAAATCGAAGAGTTGCGTTTTAAGAGCTTCGTCCGCAGATTTCGTAAGGCAGTTAAAAGCCTGGTAGGCTTCATCTTTTGCTTGCACCACATGCGGGGGTTTTAACGGATCTGCTTTTTGTGGGTTTTCATCCTCCAAGAACCGTTTCAAAGCAATTTCCCTTACCAGCATTTCAATTTCAAAATCGACATTAACCGAATTATTCCCCATTATCGACACTCTCCCGTATGGGTCCCCCTTGCACAACATGAAATGATTATGTATAATGTTGCGCAAAGGGATACCTTGAATTTGTGTTATCGCCTTAACGTCCGGCCAAAGACATGTTAAGGTGATTTTTATTTTGTGCTGGTAGCACGCCAATATAGATATGATCAACAGAAATTCCATACAGGTCGCACAATTTTCTGAATGTAGGGTAATGCATTTTTTGGTTATCTTCCTCGTATTTTTTGATCCTGCTTACCGGAATGCCCGCCTTCTCTGATACCTGCTTGTGACTCAAACCCACGTTTTTCCGAGCTTCGCTAAACGTTATCTTGCCTTTTGGGGCGATTCTCACCCACTCTTTCAATTCCGCTTCCAACGCCGCAATATCCCTGTCAATCCTTTCTGGAGAGGTACCAAGAGCCTTCATGTCCTTTAGAATCTCATCAATGGACCGCATCGTTCTCCACCGCCTTCAGATTTGGTTTGTTTGGTATCATATTAACTACATCCCCATACTTATCAACTTCAGTCGTATATGTCTGTAGCGGCTTCCCAGTGATGTCTTCAAGCAATTTGAATGAATCGAACACCTTCTCCCCTGTTTGTCGCTCGTATTCCTCTTTAACTATGAAAAAGTGTTCCATCCAGGCATCATGAAGATAATCGTCAAAGTCCGCTTCGATACGCTTCAAAACAACAAGATACTCAAAAGTAG
>NZ_BALG01000297.1 GCF_000315235.1 Paenibacillus popilliae ATCC 14706
TTGTTCTTTGCTGGCATTTTGGCTTTGACCGACTCATCCATGCTGTAAACAACCTTTCGCAGCTTCCGCGCACGGTCTTGCAGGATTTCTTGCGTGCGGTGACTTCTGGTTGTAGCGAGCTTTCGTATGCGTGGCATCTACGATGATAGCGGCACTATTTAAGATACCCTGCTCGATCGCGAGAGCTACTGTCTGCCCGATGAGCATGTCGAGCAGGTTCATATCTTTTAATCGTAGTTTGCGGAATTTCGTTAGAGAACTTGGGTCGATTACCGAGTCCTCTGGTGCCATGCCAAGAAAAAATTTGAACGATTTGAACGACAGGTCATACTTAGAGCGTTCAACAATGTCTACGTCAGAGAGTTCAAATATAGCTTTCAGTAGTAGATATTTAAACATGCGAAT
>NZ_BALG01000296.1 GCF_000315235.1 Paenibacillus popilliae ATCC 14706
TAAGCAAGGCGATATGACTCTGGATGATAAAAAGCAAGGGGGAGGATACGTTGTGGTTGAAGCTGTATATCGTATGATTTCCGATATCTAAGATGTTGAGCAACGGGATATTCCCTACTTTGAAAAAAGCTTGTAAGGCAACATAAAAGAAAACCGCGATCATACACCCTCCCGGACTTCTCCGCTTGGTGATACATTGTAAGCACAGAAATAGCGTCCCCATCATAAGCAGGCCCCAAAAATACCTAATGCCGTAAAAAGCTAAGGCCTGCCATGGCGTAAATTCAGTCGCAAAGTAAGTATACTTATCATCTCCTTGCACTGTAAACTGGCTCCAGTTCGGATCATACCCCCAGGTGAGTATCGACTGTACTAACACCATTCCGATCACAAATGCCGCAAACCACAGGCTGACGAGCAGCAAGACGACAAATTGGGTCAAGAACCAGTTTGTTTTCTGTCCTAATCGGATAACGACAGCTCTTGCCCAGGCCGCTCCCCCTTCATTCCCGATCTCGTTGATAACAACCAGATACAAGGGCAATAAAAATAAAGCATATAGATAGCTGTTGCCAAAAATAAAAAAAAGCCCATTCCATCCATTTTCCAGTTCGGGATCTGGCACGGTTGCTTGCAACAACATCGTCACGACCGTGATCAGACTTACGACAGCCCATAGTTTCTTATCTGTCCCGAT
>NZ_BALG01000295.1 GCF_000315235.1 Paenibacillus popilliae ATCC 14706
AGTTGAACAAATACTGACAGCAGAACTGGAAGGTCGCAAGCGTGCGAAACTAAACAAGTTGGTGAACACAGATGGATTTCCCCATCTGAAAACATTTGAGGGGTATGTGGTAGACCATATCACCTTTCCATCAAGTTGTAACTACGAAAAATTAGTAGACTTAGAATGGCTGCAGCGACGTGAGAACATATTGATGATGGGTGCAGTAGGAACAGGAAAGACTCCTATGGCTATTGCCTTAGGCGTCGAGGCCTGTCGCCGGGGGATGGGCGTGCAATTCTTTCGCGCGGCTGAGTTGGTTGGAATTCTCCAAGAGAAATTCGAGGTAGGCATGTTGAGCAAATTTCGAGCCAAGCTGCGGAAAATGGATGTATTCATACTCGATGAAGTCGGATATGTCCCATTCAACCAGACAGGATCTGAACTGTTGTTCAATGTGATAGCAGATTGTTATGAAAGGCAGAGCGTAATTGTGACTTCGAATCTAGAGTTTGGGCAGTGGACTTCTGTGTTTGGTGATAACAAGCTCACTGCTGCACTCGTAGATAGACTGGTGCACCACGCTCATATATTGTCCTTTACGGGCGAGAGTTTCCGTTTGAAACAAGCTATGGATAGAGTCAAACCGTAATCATATCGCTGGCAAGTAGCTTCTGCACTTTTGGGCTGCCACATTGAGCATTTTTTTCTTGCCAAACACACCTTCAAAAAGCGGTCAAAAACAACATGTTTATGAATTGAATGAAACGCAAGCCGTATTTTTATTAACCCTTATGGATAACTCTACTATGGTCACATTCGATTTAAGAAAGAATTGAGTAAACAGTTTGTAGCGATGCGGAACATTTTGCACGAGCGTCAATCCAGCGAATGGCTTCAAACCCGAAAATACGGGAAATTAATTCGTAGGCAAGAAACGGATGTCATATCCGAGTTAATCATATATGCGCAGGGACAAGGGAGCAAGAACTCGGATAAGATGTATATTACTTACTCTAAATTGGTAAATAGCATAGTGGGTATACAAAGTGGACAGCGAGAATATGCAACCGAAAAAGTCCTTTCTGTGATTAGCTTGGTTGAGGATTTAATTTTGCATACGATACGTGAAGACATGGAATCTGGTGTGTACTATAAAGAGATCTACCAGCATTGTAAACAGAAGGCAGGGGAAATGATGAAGTATATTTACCTGCCTGCTGAAAAGTTGTTTATTGCTTAACGGTTGTACTTGCTTTGAAAAATCAGGTGAGGCGTATGAGCACGTAACAAGACCCCGTAGACGTATAGATTCTGTCATGGTAAGATATAAATAGAAAAAGGAGCCGTGCTGGTAACACGACTCCCGAGCAATAGCCGCTTTAAGAGCGGTTGGCTTGAATACAAAGGTATCACGACAAATAGACCGCTACCTTCGCGTGGGGCGGTCTATTTCTTATGGTTTAAAAGAGCAATGACGACAGTAAAGATCAACGTCAGTAATAGAATAATAAACACACCGAAGTCAATCATAAGCGCCAAAGCGTCTTTTATCTCCATGTAGCGTCACCTCCCTTCCGGGAGATTTAGCCGACCGCCCATAAAGCCTTTCTATTGCTCGTCTATCATACCATATATTGGGACAAAATACGACAAATTTTTGTAATTGCAACCAGACAAGCCGGGCGACAGCGTGACGGTCATGGTCAACGGCTGCAAACTAGACGAACCTGGCCTGCTGATTGGCGGCGTTACTTATGCCCCAGTCCGGGCGATGGCGGAAGCTGTCGGGGCTAAAGTGAGCGGGTGGGTTGGGGAGGAACGAAAGGTTGAAATAAGTAAAGTTTAATTTGTAATAATACAAAGAGCCGTTGAGGGAGGAATCCCGCGGCTCTTTGTATTATTTAATACTAATTTCTTTTGACATGTTTTCTGCAAAGTCTTCGATTTCTTTTTCCTCTCTCCCTAAAACAGTTTGGGTAAGCTCTTCTAAAATCTTAATTGCAGTACGAGTATTTTTGTTTAACGATTTACCCGTGTAAATAAAGGTCACAAGGTCAAATTTGTCTCTATCCACTCCAAATATCTCGTATTTCTTTCCATTAATGATTTTCTCGAAATTATATATGACGGATTGTCAAGCCAAGTGCGACAGTTCTTCTGAGAAGGATTCGTGAGCAGTCTTCCAGCCCAAACATTTTCGTGGTCGTTGATTGAT
>NZ_BALG01000294.1 GCF_000315235.1 Paenibacillus popilliae ATCC 14706
CGACCCGGATTTGTTCAATCGGCTTGAATCCTGCTTCGGTCTGAACCAAGGTGCCATTCGCGAAATCTGCATACGCAAGAGGAAGGCTTGTAAATGAAAGGGCAAAAAATAATAATAGGTATTCACCGACCCCGCTTCCGCACCTCTTATCACGCATTCTTTCAAGACGTACAGATTTACACTGATAAAATGACGAATATCGGAGGACTGTGTCAACTGTGTCAAAAGATAAGAAAACCTCTTTACGATGAGACATATAAAATAAAGGACAACACGTTATATGGCTGGATGAAGAAGTTCGGCCGCGAATCGGAAATCATGCAACATCAGGCGTTCAAGTCGGAAGGTCATCAGTTGCGGGAATTACAAAAACAAATACGTGATCTGCAAGAGGAAAATGAAATCCTAAAAAAGGCCATGCACTTCTTCGCGAAAGACCGTCGGTAAAATATTTATTCATCCACGAATGCCGCTCCGAGCACCGATTGGAGAAGTTGTGCAAAGTTATGAAAATATCTCGTAGCGGATACTACAAATGGTGGGGTCGTCCCGAAAGCCAGCGAGAGCGCCAACATAAAGAATGGACAAAGCAAGTCAAGGAAGTGTTTGAAGATATTCTCGGCGGCTTTACGGGAGTCCCAAGGTCACGCAGAAGCTTCACCAGCAAGGAGTGGATGTATCCGAACGGACCGTGTCACGCATCATGAAGGAGCAGCAGCTTCGATCTCCAACTGTCAAAAAATACAAATCTTTTTCGATCCCCCCCCAATTCTATTCAATGGATAACTGGCATGAACCACGCGTTTTCGGATACAAGTCGATTCCTTTGCAAATGACAACCAGTTTAGGGGACTTTCTGGAATGAAGCGGCATACCGTAATGATGTAACCTTACGGAATCGTAAGCTTGGTCAAAAAATACCTTAAAAATTTTTAATCATTATCCGACTTTTATATGATAAAATACGACTAGATGTGAGAAAATTGTTTAACATTTTGAAGTATAATCTTACATACGCTTTATAGGTGAATGAGAGTACGACGTAATTTGAACTCCGATCCGCAACTTTTCTATACTTCGAGAGTATATCTTAACAGGTAGCGCATCGGGAAGGATATGGAAAGCAAGGAGGAACTTGAGTCCATGACCGATTCCCAGATCATCCGCGAGATTAAAGACGGTAACGTCGAGTTGTTCGCTGAATTGATGAATCGTTATCAACGAAAACTGCTATCCTTTATTTTTCATATGTTAAAGAGCTCCCAGTTGGAATTGCTTGCCGAGGATTTATGTGCCGAGACGTTCTACAAGGCATATCGGAGCCTGAATACGTTCCGCGAGGCAGAGGCCTCTTTTTCGACGTGGCTGTATACAATTGCCCGTAATACGGTACTTAGTGAGCTGCGGAAGCAGCGCAGCGTGCAAGTATCGTTGGACGATGATTACAGTATCGTTCCGGAAGCGCCGCGCGAGGCGGCACCGGAATATGCATTGCTGCGGAACGAGAAGGTGTCTTTGGTTCGCGACGCCATCAACCGCCTGCCGGAGAAGCAGCGATCGGCCCTCATCCTGCGCGAGTATGACCAACTGGATTATCAAGAGATTGCCCATGCCTTGGGGCAGACGGTAAGCTCCGTGAAATCGCTGTTGTTCCGCGCTCGTGCGAGTGTGAAGTCTCAGTTGGAGGCATACATTGCTGAGCCGGGAGTTGAGGGGATGAATTAATGATGAAATGCGCGGAAGCGCTCGAGTGGATGCCGTTCTATTCCGAATTGCCTGTGGACGATCCGCAGCGGCAAGCGGTTGAGAAGCATGTAAGCGAATGCGAATCCTGTGCTGAGCAATACAGTGTATGGGCTGCAAGCGAGGAATGGGTGGAAGACGATTCGGACATCATCGTTAACGAGACATCCGGTTCCGGATTTACACCGGCACGGGTGATGAATATGATTTACGAAGAACAGGGCTGGCTCGTTCCAGTTCATCAACGTTCACAGATATGGTCCCTGCGAACTCGCAATATGCTTGCAGGGATTGTTGCTTTTTGTATGGGGATATTTTTATGTGCGCTAATTGTGCTGCTTGTCCGCAGAGAGCATTCGAACATCCAGGATATTAGCGGATTGATCCCGCCCGTGGTTGCTGGGGGCGATCAATCGGGGTGGGGAAATATGACGATAGGCGTTCCGGTTGCGAGCATCAGCGATCCGGTTATTTTGCAAGTGGTGCCTACCATTCCTCATTATTGGATAGCGTTGTCCCTATTCGGGGTTACTTTTGCATTATTGCTGTTGAATTGGCTGACGCGGGTGCGTCGATAACATTGATAGAGGTTGTTCACACATTTCCACGGTATAGTAGGAGAAGCAATGGCCCAATATTTCGGATTGGTTAGGCACGGGATTACCGATTGGAACGCCCAAGGGAAGATTCAAGGATGGACGGACATTCCGCTTAACGATACAGGCCGGAATCAAGCGGCGTTACTGGCCGAGCGTTTGAAGAAGGAAGACATCACTTTTGATGCCGTCGTCTCAAGCGGCCTTCGCCGGGCTGAAGAGACGGGTGCCATCCTGGCGAACGCACTGAATATTCCGCTCCTCGATCCGGAGCAGGGATTGGTCGAGCGTGCTTACGGTCAGGTGGAAGGAACGACACCTGAGGAGCGGGAGAAGCGTTGGGGCGCTGACTGGCGTCAGCTCGATCTGGGACAAGAGCGTGATGAAGCGCTGGGTGACCGGGCGGTGAAGACGCTGGAGTCTCTGGCGCTTCGCAGGGAAGGCGGGAACCTGCTGGCGGTGACGCACGGAAGCTGGCTGGCTCAATTGTTCATTGCTTTGTTCGGACAATTGTCGCAGGGCCATATCGGCAACTTGTCGTACTCGATTCTTGAGCGGCTAGGTGCACAATGGCACCCTGTACTGTATAATTGCACAAAACATATTCAACCGTCTGATGCGGCCACTTTCCACCGCGGCAGATAGAAGCAGGCCTTGGTTCGATTGATGAACCGGGGCCTATTTATTTTTATTTCCCTGAATAAATGTCGGACTTTTTCCAATAATGGTTAATGTAACAAAGACTTGCTCAAGGAATGAAGCTACAGAGAACGGAGGTTCGGCATGAATCTGGCAGAAATGCTCAGTTACGCAGATATCGGGCAACTGGCCCGAATTGCTAAGCGGTACGGCTGTGTATGCAATGAACGCTCCAAGCATGAATTGATCCAATCGATTCTGCTGGCTCTTGGCAGCAGGGACGTGTTCGAACACCATGTGAATGAGATGTCGCTGGAGGAACGGCGCTTTCTTAATTCCATCCTGTTCGATAAGCGCTCCTCCTTCAGTTTGGAGGAACTGGTGGCCAGAGTGCAGCAGACGAAGTTCGATACGGTGGTGCCGGGCAAGTCGGATTCTGCTCCGTCCGGGTCTCAACCGCGGGATACGATTGCGAAGTTCAAGCATAGTGGCTGGCTGTTCAACGGATGCAACCAGCAGACTAAGTATTTGTTCCAGATTCCGACCGATCTGAAGCAACGCTTCAAAGATGTGCTGTATCAATCCTTCTCCAGCCAATTGCAGCTTACCGCTGAACCGCATGTATATCGTGACGAGGACGGGAGAATCGGCGATGACATTTTGCAGCTCCTTGATTTCGTCGCGACGGAATCTCCGCCCTTGAATTGGGAAGGGGTGATGTACAAGCGGGCCCAGCAGCAGCTTCTCGATACGTTCGCGATTCGGGAGACGCCGATAGGCAAGGGAGAATGGCGATTCGGTTACGGCAGGCGGTTCCATGATTATCCGAACCGGTTATCTTTCATTTATGACTATGCCTTCTACCAAGGCTGGCTGGAGGAAGGAGATGGGCGACTGCGCTGTTCTCATCCGGGCGAGGAGCGGCGGAGCAGGAGAGGAACCGAGCCGACGGCCTCACTCTACTGTTTCTGGTTGAAGCTCTACAAGAATGCGATTCCGAATCTGCTGTCTGTCGTTCACTGGATCCAGCTGTGCACATCAAGATGGACCACATTGGAATCGCTGGAACGGACGCTGCTTCCTTACATCAGGCCGTTCTACTTCGACACATCCGAATCCGTATTTCGGCAGCGGATCATCATGATGATGGTTCATCTGGGTCTGCTACGTCTGGGTGAGATCCCAAATGAAGCCCAGGTGCTGCAGATGACGAAGAAAGGGCAGCAAGTCATCCAGGGCGTCTATGTCGCCTATGGAGACAGAATTCAACTGAACGTTGACATGCCGCATGCTCATTGATACGATGAGACCACCTTTTATCCCCTAAAATAACATGATGAATAGGTGTCTCGGAGGTGTGTGAACATATGATCATCCCTTACAAAGGTATTCGACCGAGCCTTGATCCCTCCGTGTATATAGCGGAAGGCGCGAAGCTCATCGGTGACGTAACCGTCGGTCCCCTGTCCAGCGTATGGTTCAACGCCGTGCTGCGCGGCGATCTAGCCCCGATACAGATCGGCCGGGAAGTGAACCTGCAAGATGGTGTTATCGGCCATGTCAACACGGATCAGCCATTACGAATCGCAGATCGTGTTTCGATTGGACATGGTGCGATCGTGCATGGCTGCCGGATAGGCACAGGTACATTGATTGGTATGGGGGCCATTGTACTGAACGGAGCGGAAATTGGTGAATATGCTTTAGTAGGAGCTGGTTCCGTCGTCACTGAAACTAATAAATTACCTGCCTATACTCTTTCTCTTGGTTCACCCGCAAGAGTCATACGGGAGTTGACAGACGAAGATTTGCAGCGAATGAAGAGAACAACGGATAGCTATGTGGTGAAAGGAAAGGAATATAGGATCTCTTAATCGTTAGGTTGGAGGTGTATCCTATGGATAAAATGAAAGTGACGTATGAAGCGATGTTGAGTTTGACTGCGGAAATGATCTGGGACGACGCGATACGGAAATATCGGACGGAACGAATTTATGAAGAAATTGACAAGGCATTAGCAGCAGGGGATGAGAACACGTTTCGATCCTTAACGGAAGAACTGAAGACGTTGCAGTAACCCCTAATGAAGAAGCGCTCTGAGCGATTCTTCATTTTTTTGTACAACGGGTTATAATAGGGGGAGGAGAATTGGAAAAAAGGGGGAGCAGCATGAAATTCAGCGAGTTGACAGCAGAACAATGGAAGGAGTGGGGGCCCTATCTGGACACTTGCATCCTGCCCGTGTCCGGATTGACAGGGCTGGAATCGCCGGTCGAAGCGGCGGAACGGCTCGAGCGGCTGCGGGACTGGCTGGACGGGGTAGAGATTCCGTTCCATGGGCGCACGGTTACTTACCCGGCTTGCCATTTCACGGGAGGGCGCGAGCCACAGCCGGCGGATATCGAACTGTTGGACAAGGTGTGCAGACGGCTCAGGGAGCAAGGGTTTGCCTATACCGTCATCGTTTCGCAAGCGGTCCGACTTCGGCAGGGGGAGGTGACCCTAGCAGACGCTGTCTTTACGCCGGCTGAGCTTGGAACAGAAGATGCGAACGCTGTCAAGAAATTGATGAAGGAGGAAATGCAAAAAATGTGGCACGCATCACAGTTTGGAACGTAATTGTGACAAAATGTCAACAATATTAGGATTAAATCGTGTTCCTATTTGCATTTTAGCTGGTAAATTCTTGACGCTTTCCATAGTACTGGGATATTATAATAATGTCTTTGGTTGGATTGTGATTCTCATCATAGCAAGCTGGGAGAACGGTTGTGTAAGGGGGGACACAGTAATGAGCAGACCGCATAATAACGAACAGAAACCTCATCAACCTCGCAAAGAAATGTCACGTAGACAATTTCTTGCTTACACATTGGGTGGGGCGAGCGCTTTCATGTTCGTCGGTCCAGCTATTCCCATGGTACGGTTCGCCGTGGATCCGCTTCTGCAGACAAAGCCAGAGGGGAACTACATAAAAGTCGTAGAAGTTAGCAGGATTACCAATGAACCTCAGGAGTTTACCTTCGACGTTACGCAAATCGACGGCTGGTACGAGAGCAAGCCTCAATGGGTTGCTTGGATCAGCAAGGACGAGAACGGAGATATTTTTGCGTTGTCACCGATATGCAAGCACTTGGGATGCACGGTGAACTGGAATTCCAACCCGAAGTACAAAGATCAGTATTTCTGCATGTGCCATGGGGCGCATTACACGAAGGAAGGCAAGCAACTGGCTGTAGCTCGCGCACCGCTGGATGAGTACATAATGAAAATTGAAAACGGTTTTGTATATCTTGGTGACAAGATTCCGAACCAACACGTGCAGTAACAAGGAGGCGTAGTGTCAGATGTTTAAAGGGGTTTACAACTGGATTGACGAACGTCTGGATATCACGCCGATTTGGCGCGACGTGGCGGATCACGAAGTGCCGGAACACGTGAATCCGGCGCATCATTTTTCCGCGTTTGTGTATTGCTTCGGTGGGTTGACGTTCTTTATCACCGTGATTCAGATTTTGTCCGGCATGTTCTTGACGATGTATTACGTTCCGGACATTGTCAACGCTTACTACAGTGTTGAGTATTTGCAGACCAAGGTTGCCTTCGGCCAAGTTGTGCGTGGAATGCACCATTGGGGTGCGAGTCTTGTCATCGTAATGATGCTGTTACATACGTTGCGGGTGTTCTTCACCGGCTCTTACAAATCACCGCGCGAAATGAACTGGGTCGTGGGCGTATTGATTCTCTTGATCATGATCGGTCTCGGGTTCACGGGATACCTGCTTCCATGGGATAACAAGGCGTACTTCGCAACCAAGGTCGGTATGGAGATCGCCGATACCATTCCATATATCGGACCGTACGTCAAGGAATTGCTGCAGGGTGGTACGATTGTCGGAGCGCAAACGCTTACCCGCTTCTTCGCGATTCACGTCTTCTTCTTGCCGGCGGCTCTATTGGCCTTGATAGGCGCTCACTTCCTGATGATTCGCCGTCAAGGTATTTCAGGACCGCTATAAGAGAGGAGGAGAGACCCATTGGCACACGATAAGCCGTCAAATACGGAGAAAATCGTATATGTCGGTGATTCACGGATAAAGAAAAGAAGCCAGAAAGCGATTCCGCCGGATTATACCGCATTTCCAGGGAAGTCTGAAGCCTTTATTCCGTACTTCTTATTGAAGGAATGGATGGTCGGCGTTGTAGCTTTGGTAGGAATTTTCGTGCTAACGATTGCGGAGCCTGCTCCGCTAGGTTATCCGGCCGACCCGAACAATACGGGATTCCTTCCCATTCCTGACTGGTACTTTTTGTTCTTATATCAGTTCTTGAAATACCCGTATGGGTCAGGAAGCTATGTCGTAATAGGTACGGTGCTACTACCGGCTCTCATGTTCGGCGGATTGATGTTGGCGCCATTCCTGGATACGGGGAAGGAACGCCGCTTCTACCGTCGTCCGGTAGCTTCCTCACTCATGATTGTCAGCTTGATCGCTTGCTTCTACTTGACGCGCGTTGCTTGGCTGGGGTATGAAGCCGAGCTGGCAGAGCTGAATATCAAGCCGGAACATGAGGTCCGGTTGGAGAAGGCGCGCGAAGCTGCGCTAGCTGGCAAGCCTACGGGACAACCGAAGCCGAATAAGGAGATTGCACTGGTTGACAAACATGATCCTGCCATGGATGATATGAAAAAAGCAGGATGCTTGAACTGTCACGCCAGTGACCTGAAAGGTCAATCCGGTCCTTCACTCCGCGGCATCGGCGATACGTTAACTAAAGATGATATCCTCGACATCCTCCACAACGGGAAGGGCAATATGCCGTCTATGAAGGATGCATCAAGTGAAGAGGAATTGAATCATATCGCAGAATGGCTTGCGAAACAAAAAGCAGAGAAGTAAAATAAGTAGAGACTCGAGCCTGACCGTTATAACGGTCAGGCTCGTTCTATAGATGACGATGAGTTCATTGATCCTAGCGGGCGCATCGCGAATTCGCGGGATCGAAACGGAAGAAGGTAGAGTACAAATGAAGCTGGCCTCTTTGTTCAGCCGTTCTTTTTTAAGCCGGCGTTGGGTGCTGTGGATTTTATTTTGGAGCAATCTTGTTGGCACAGTGTATGGGTATTATTGGTACAAAAATCAATTGATCTATACGTGGACTTATCATCCGCTATGGCAAATTCCGTTTGTTCCGGATAGCCCGACCGCAAGCTTGTTTTTTACAATAAGCATTTTCTTCCTCTTACTACGTCTGCAGCCCCGTTCTATATGTGGGAGCGCCATAGTTAAGATCATTGAAGCGCTTGCGGTAGTTACCTCCGTCAAGTATGGGATATGGGCATGCGCCATGATTTTTGCCGGTGCCGCTTTAGGGGCGCCGATGGTATGGCAGGATTGGATGCTGATCAGTTCCCATCTGGCAATGGCGGTAGAAGCGCTGCTGTACGTGCGCTTATTCCGATTTGGAAGCACCAGCTTAACGATAGCGGCCTGCTGGACATGGCTGAATGACACCGTCGACTACAGCGCCGGTGTATTTCCGTGGCTGCCACGGCCCCTCCATCCTTATTTATTGGAGGTATGCGTGTTTACGTTCGCATTGACGGGCGCCAGCGTAGCAATAAGCTGGGCAGCGATGAAGCAGGCAAGACGGAACGGGTAGCGAGGCATAAATGTGGACCTCTCCCCATACGATGATGGGGGAGGGATGTACATGCTTTTTAGACGTTCACGTTGGCTTGTTATCCTTGTTATCGTAGTCGGAATCATCGGCATGTGTACACTCCGTCTGGCGCCTGCCGCTGTTGCAATAGGGACGAACAGCATGGCCGGCAAGCCGGAGGAGAGCTGGCTGAAGCTGGACCAGCAAGCCGAAGCAATATATCAGGCCGTGAAGAAGCAAGAGCTTGAACGGGCGCGGCAGCTTGTGCAAAAGATGGGAGAATCGATGACCGACACTTCCTTTTATGGCGCGACGGGTGTCGAAGGGGTTCGGGCGTTAAGTGACGCGATCGTTCAAGTGAAGCGCGCGTTGCCTGCGGTAGAACGGAATGAGGAACGTCTGATGCATGTGACCGCGCGCTTGCGGCTGGCGTCAGATGCGTTAATCCATAAAAAACAAGCGATGTGGCTGCAATACGAACAAATGCTGCGTGATGAAATGAACCGAATGAAGCAGGTAAAGCAAGAAAAAGAGTGGTTATCCAGCGCAAAGCAGTGGCTGCTGTATGTGGACCGCATCCGACCGGCAGCGACCATCCAGCGTAGTCCGGAGACGGTAGAGGTCATCGACTCCCTTGTGCGGCTTGTCGAACGGGCCGTAGCCAAACAGGCGCCCCTCGCTGAGGTCAATCAGGCGTTGAACCGGCACGGGGATGAATGGCTTCGCCAATTGTTCGGCAAGACCAAGGACGCGCCAACCTTCGGCCAAGAAGATACCGGGACGCTGCCGCTGCAATGGACATTATTATTTACATTTATCGTCTGCTCCGTTTTATTCTATGTCGCGGTACAGAAATACCGCTACGAGCATGACTCGATTCGCCCTGGTCACTTCCGCAAGTAATGCATATCTCCAAGCGATTTGTGTGCCAACCTGCTTGAACATGAACCGATAAGACGATGACATGAACTCCATTTTGCAGCGGCAATCTCCACTCCAGTTGCTGCTTGATGAGACGACCATGGCATGAACGGAACTAATGCCGCAGACTCTTGCAAGTCGGCAAGCTGCGGCAACGGTTTGTGTAAGATACCGGAACGGATGCAGCCGGCCAGGAAGTCTCGCGGATGCTCGCCGCCTCTCGTCCGTCGATAGTAAAAAATGACCACCGGCTTCAGCCACCGCTCGGAACCGTAAATCATCCCGTTCGCCATCGTTTGCCGCGACAACGTATCGCCCAAACGGGCAAATTGCTGTTCTTGTCGGTAGAGCGGCATACGGTCCACGTATTTCTAGCACATTACATAAGCCATTGAACAAGGAGAAGCTAGGCTGCCCGGATACATAGGTTTGGGCATTGGCGCCGTGACGATGGGAGTCTGCAGCTCATGGCGCTCGCAGTGACGGCAGGCATACACCTGCTGACATGACGAACCACCTTGACCTGCGGCGGCACGACGTCGATTTCACTGCGCGTTTCCGTGGTCATTTCATGCAGGGAGCCGCCGCCTCACGCGCAGATTTGCTCAGTACGTCACCGTTTCCACCGGCAGCCTGGACAGATCCGCTTCGCGCTTGCCGCTTGTTTTGCGCCGCTCGCAGGTGAGTGTTTCCATCTCAGGCTACTGCTCTTTCGGCGTGGCCCATACTTCGGCTTCGTAAACAGGTTGAACTCCAGCTGATCAGGGTGTGTCTTCTCGAGAGAGGACAACCGTTCGCTCACGGCTGAGGGGCCATTGGAACGTACCGCGTTCAAGCCGCCGATAGAATAGCTAAAAGTCATTATGATCCAGTAAAGCAGCTTCAACTTGTTGTTCTTGTTTTGTCATGAGGCAACCTCCTGTGATTTGCAATTGCCCCCACCTTCTCCTATTCTCGGGATCTGTTGAAGGTGTGCCAGGTTTAGTGCTTACGAAATGCCAAAAAACAACTTGACAAGGTAAATTTCGTTAATTATACTGTGATAGTAGTATAAAATATGGTATCAGAGGTATAAGTATGTTAAAATGAGTATACTAATTACATCTATTGTGGCATAAGTGCGACTTCAACGTTTGCACAAGAGGTTCCAGTAACAATGGATTCAGATGGATCAATTCAAAAAGTTACCATTACTTCTGAATGTAAAGTTCGTGAGAAAAGAAGTTGGGGTCTAGTGAAGAATTTACCTAAAATATGAAGCATCTAAAATAGGTAAGGCAGTAGTAGAGGAAGAGGAATTAATAGTTGAGGTTGTTTTTCCCAAAACCGCTTATTCAGATAAAAACTTGTTACAATTAGAATTCTCGCTAGATTACAACATAAAACAGTAGGCTTCCAAAAAAAAATGGAGAGAGTATTATGAAAAAAATTCTTAATCTTGCACTCCAGATTTTTATTCATCTTTTGGCAGGCGTAATAACGTTTTTAATTGTACGATTAATTGTGAGGCATTAATGGGGTAAATATTCAAAAAGGGAAGTACGATAGTAAAAAATGAAGCAGCCGCGAACCTAGTTATCAAGTCGCAGCAGCTTCATTTTTTTATGTCCGTAATGAGCTGATAAATTCGTCTTAGTACCAGAAGGCATTGTACATGTGCCATCAGGAACTGAAAGGGAACTATAGTTGAAAGGGATTTCCTGGGATCCTCTTTTGGATTTCGGCCTGGACGTGGTTGTCATGATGCACTGCGAACACTACACACAATCATCATGACGAAGAAAACGAACGAGGTGGTGGATGCGGATATAACAGGATTCTTTGATTATGAAGAAGCAATACAGAGGCCAGACCCATATGGTTCGATATGCGGATGATTTTGTATGTTGTTTTCAAACGGAAGGCGAGGCAAGAAACTTCTACCTGCAACGCAAGGACAGGCTTAAGAAGTTCAACCTGGAGATAGCACCTGAAAAGAGCAAGATTATTGAATTTGGCCAATTTGCAGCACAAAACAGGAGAAACAGAGGAGAGGGCCGGCCGGAAACATTTGATTTCCTGGGATTTACCCACTACTGTGGGAAAAGTCGAAATGGAAAATTCAGAGTGAAGCGACAAACGAGCAGAAAGAAATTTCAAGCGGCACTAAATCGAATGAAGCTATGGATTAAGGCGAACCGAACTCTGCAGGTCAAATCATTGTTAGTTCAACTCAAGGTAAAGCTCGTTGGACACTACAGATACTACGGTATCACCGACAATGGACCAATGCTGTCGAGATACGGGTACGGTACAATGAGGCTGCTATTTAAATGGTTGAATCGAAGAAGTCAAAGAAACAGCTATACTTGGGAGAAATTCTTATTGCTAATGAAAGCCAATCCACTACCAAAACCAAGAATATATTCGAGTGTGTTTGATGGAACGGGATAGTGTGAAACTTCTGATGAGGAGCCGTGTGCGTAAATAGCGCCCAAGCACGGTTCTGCGAGGGGGGAGCGTACAATCCAGTGAAGAAAGGCGCTCCTCTACTCTACAACTCGTTTATAGAGAATCTCCCCCGAGAGGGAGATCGACCCTCATGGCAGATGCTGGCCGATGCGCTCTGGAAAGAAAACGGAGAGCTGCAGCAGCATTTGGCCCCAGTTTTGCACGCGGCCCGTCCATTTGAGAGTGACATCCATAGTGACGAGGTATAGCATCTTTAGCAATGCCTCGTCCGTTGGGAAGATGCTTTTGCCCTTGGTCACTTTTCGTAGCTGGCGATGGTAGCTTTCGATCATGTTTGTCGTGTAGATGAGCTTCAGGTCTGCCGTTACTTTCTTGAGATCCTTGTAGGACACGTAGCGCGTCGAATTGCGGATTTGGTGAATGATGCATTTCTGAATCTCCGTCTTCGGGTAGCATGTGAAAATCGGAAGTAAAATACCCAATATCATCGGTTGAAAATTCCCCACCTACAGCCGACATACTCTCTGGAGGGAGAGAGTCGAGATTGGTTAAGAATGGGGAATATGCTGAAGCCGACCGATGAAATTGGGGAATTTCCGTCCGATATTGACATATGATCCATTTTTAGGGAAATATATTACTCGTTCTCCTTTTGAAAAATTTGAATTATGAGGAACCTCTTCGATTACTCCTGCAACATCCAATCCAAAGATTAAAGGGAAATTTCCTTTTCCTTTATTGCCTAAGCGTGTTTTTATATCAGCATCATTCACACTTGTGTAAGATACTTTTATTAAAATCTCGTTTTCACCTATTCTTGGAATTTCTTGAGTATCTTCGTCACATTTATACTCTAAAATATCTCCAGGCTGACAATCCAAAGTCTTACATATCGCTTCTAATGGTGAAAAACGAATCGATTTTGCTTTCCCATTTTTCAGAATGGAAATATTCGCCATAGTAATTCCAACCCTCTCCGAAAGCAAAGGCTTTAAAGAATATATAATACTGTGCCATCACGATCAGTACCTTGTACCTGCTAGGTATGCCACTCTACTATCTCATGGCGGAAAGAGTTGACCCTCCAGGTATCATACCAATCGGATTGGTCATTATTTTGCCTCTTGTTTCATAAAAAGCATCTCGTTAATTAAGTTGATTAAATTTTACCGAAACGTTAATCATTTTTTGGTTTTAATTCTAGGATGTTTTTTATTGGCTTTTGAAGTGCGTCCACAATGGCTGCGATGATACTTGTTGCTAAAATGCCCATTAGACTTAGTGATATTGGACCTGCTGGATCGTCACCTGTAACTTTAGAAAGCACTTTTAAACTTACTATCCCTAACACAATGAAGAAAATGACTGCAAAA
>NZ_BALG01000293.1 GCF_000315235.1 Paenibacillus popilliae ATCC 14706
ATACCAACCTGTTGATAGATCGGCATTTAAATCTCCTGTCATGGTAGCACTACCGTCATCAGCGGTAACCCGGACTTTTTGCCATGGCTTATTGTCTACATACTCCTTGGCATTAGCCTCCGCTTGGTTTGCCTTTGCTTGCGCTCCCGATGGTGTTTCGGCACCCACATCCGCCGCCGTCAGTCTAACATCGCCCGTCTTGTTGTTGACTGATTTTACGGGCACATGGATGCTAGCTACCTTTTTAT
>NZ_BALG01000292.1 GCF_000315235.1 Paenibacillus popilliae ATCC 14706
ATCATGTGAACAGAACCAAAGAATTAGAAGATAATTCACCAACGAAGAACGACTACAAAGATGCCAAGGTCATTGCAGATCTTGTCCGTAACGGGAAGTACACAGAGCCCAAAATTCCAACAGGAATTTATGCAGATCTCCGCAACTTCATGAATGCACGGGAAAAAATGATGCAGAACTTGGGTCAGATTCAGCGACGAATTCAAAACTGGCTAGATCGCTTCTTCCCTGAGTATCAACAGGTATTCAAAGATTGGGAAGGCAAAGCTTCACTCATCACGTTAGCAGAGTTTCCAACACCAGAAGAGATCGTAAACAAAGGCGCCTTTGCGATCTTAAAACGATGGAAAGAAGATGTGAAACGTGCGGTAGGCATGAAACGAGCGGAGTTGTTGGTTCAAACTGCGAGTAAGTCTGTCGGACTGAAAGAGGGTTTGAATGGTGCAAGGTTTGAATTAAAAACGTTGTTGGAGCAATATGAGTTACTATCTCGAAAATGAACAGAAACGATGGAGCAAGTTGAACAGCTGCTCAAACAAATACCAGGGACGAAGGAAATGCTGACTGTACCCGGTGTAGCGATCGTAACCCTCGCAGGGTTCCTTGCTGAAACAGGCGATCTGAATGGTTATGTTCATGGTCAACAAATAATTAGGTTAGCTGGATTCAATCTAAAAGAGAACAGTTCGGGGAAGAAAAAAGGAAAGTCTAGCATAACCAAGCGAGGGAGATCACGGTTACGTGCCATACTGTTTCGAGCCGTGATGCCGATGGTCGCTAAAAACCCTGAGTTTAAGGCATTACATCAATACTTTACAAAGCGAAGAAAAAATCCACTCAAGAAAAAACAGTCCATTGTAGCGCTATGTGGGAAGTTAATTCGAGTCTTGCATACGCTAGGAACAAAAAGAAAGATCTATAATCCAATAGATGTATTGGGACCGCATCGTCAGTCCCAGCTACAACTGGCAGCTTAAATTCAGACGAATCCTGG
>NZ_BALG01000291.1 GCF_000315235.1 Paenibacillus popilliae ATCC 14706
ATCGCCGCGGCAACTGCTTCAATATGAACCGCTGCTGAATACGTTCCGTCCGAATGATGACCCGGCCAACAGAGCGGGGGTGAAGGATATCAGCACGGAGCAGGACGGCTTCCGTGCGACGGCGCTGTGGGGAGACGGACTCATCGTTGATATTCCGGCGACGTGGGAGCAGGATCCGGATGGGAACAAGCTCTATGCGCCAGCCGATCAGGGAGCGCTCCAGTTGGAGTATTATTGCTTGCGCGCGGAACCAGGGGCTACGCTTGCTTCGCTTGTGCGTCAGGAAGAGGCATTTATGAAGAAAATGTTCCGTCCGGAGCATCGTCAGACCGTGGGCGTTCAGGATGTGACGTTGAAAAGCGGACAGCAAGCAAAGCTGTTGACGGCAAAGCATCGGTATAATGAGCAGGGCTGGTTCGTCTCCAAGACGCTGATCGTGCTCGATGAAGGCGTACAGTTTGTTGTGCAATATGGTGGGCCGGACCGTCCCGATGCTGTTCAGCTTGGCGAACGCATGGTGAGCTCGGTGCGCGTCGATGGCAAGGTGAAGGAGCAGCTTGACGACCCGGAGGCCTGGGATAACGGCAGCGAGCTGTGGGTTCCGTGGACGAAGACGGTGGAGCGCCAAT
>NZ_BALG01000290.1 GCF_000315235.1 Paenibacillus popilliae ATCC 14706
GAAAGAACGGCATGCCGAGGCATGCCGGTGCTCGTAACATCATACAGCCATTTGAGAAGAACATAGGTAATCAAGGCTCCAAATAGCTGACCATATACGGCATTTTCAGTCGTACCGAACAACGTAGGAACGTTCAAATGTTGCTTGATCCAGCGGAAAAAGACTTCTATCTGCCAGCGTGCTTTATAGATCTGAGCCAACTGTTCGGCGGTAACATGCATTAAAATCGGTAACGAGACGAATCTCCCGCCCCTCAAAATCATGAAAAATGACTACGCGATGTCGTTCCTTGGATCGGCATTGAGCCGTTCCAAGCT
>NZ_BALG01000289.1 GCF_000315235.1 Paenibacillus popilliae ATCC 14706
TCGGTTCGTTTGTAAGGGTACAAACATTTTACCGAGTTGGCGGCTTTTTTTCTATTCTTAAATTGTATTTTGTTGGTTAATCAACAGGCCTGAAGTGCTAGAATAAATTAACTAAAAACAATAACATTAATAAACTTGGGGATTTATATATATGAAAAATTTAATCTACTTTGTAAATAAATGTTCTATCTCTTTCTTTGCTTACTTTGGCTCATTTGCTGTTGTATTACCTTTATCAGGCTTATATTTAAGTATGAATAACTTTAATGAGAGGGAAATAGGGCTTATTTTAGGGATTGCGATATTATCGAGAATACTTGGACCACTTACTTTCCCTATATTGAGTTTCAAATCAAAGAATGTATTCCATGTTGTTTATTTTCAATGTATTCTACTTCTTTCCAGCTCATTGTTAGGTGTGTTTTCAAGCGGGAAAGTGCTAACAACAATTGCATTGTCTTTGACAAATATTTTTTGGATATCGATACTCCCTAGTCTAGAAACATTAGCATTAACAGTTTTAAAAGATAACATGGAAAAGTATTCGAAAATCAGAATGTGGGGAAGCGTAGGTTTTATCCTGATTTCCGTAACTCTGAGTGAAATTATGATGAAAGCTGGTTCTAACTGGTTTTGGTATGTACTTATCCTGATGAATCTAACTTTGATTTTCTCCTTGAAAAGTTTGAACAACTTTGAAGTTATTAGAGAATCTTCTTCAAAAATCAGTTCTCCTTTAATTGAAAAAAAGTTGATATTATACTTCATTGTGTTCTTCTTATTTGAGTTAAGTCATGCCCCATACCATGGTTTTTTTCAATTCTATTGGTAAATGAAGGCTATTCAGGATTTGAGGTAGGCTCTCTTATCGCTTTGGCAGTAATTTGTGAAATAATCGCGTTTGGGAAGGCATTTTTTCTACTGAATAAATACAGTACTGATAAATTACTAATCGCTTGCGCAGCTGCAGCTGCTCTAAGGTGGGTGATAATGGAACTGTTCACTTCGAACATTATTTTGATTATCTTTGCTCAATTGCTACATGCACTAACCTTTGCAGTTGTACATGTATGTTCTATGAAAGTAATAAGTGAGAATTTTGACGAAGCTACAATTGCCAGAAACCAAACAACATATACGCTGTTTACAATGGGCCTTGGTGCTGCGGCAGGTTCATATTTAGCAGGGCAACTTTGGAATGCATCAGGAAATGAGATTAGTTCATTTATAAGTGTCGGGGCTTTTAGTTGCATTGTCATCATTGCAATAATGACTATCAAAGGAATTACCCAACATCGACATCCAAGGTCGAGAGATAAAGCATGTTGAGCAGCGCTTCATCCGAAGGGAAGATGCTCTTGCCTTTGGTCACCTTTATGAGCGGCTTTTTCTTGCCAGTGATGACTACGTTGGGTAATAATGATGACGTAGTTCGTAAAGGTGATCTCCCTCCGTGAATAGGAAAGAACCAACTCATAACCTGTTAACACCTTTTCGAAACCCATTTCTTATACAAGGAGTTCATGCGATGTCAATATCACTGCCTGATGAATTGCCTCTGGCATATCAAGAACAGATGAAGCGCCAATTCGAAGCGGACGGCGAGCCGTTCGAGCCTTTCCTCGACAGCTACAAGGAGCCTCGGACCTATGGCCTGCGCGTTCAACCCGGGAAATGGAGCCGGCATAAGACGGCCCGCCGGAATGCGGCCGCCCTCTTCGCGCTGGAGCCTGTCCCGTGGTGCTCGGAAGGATATTACTATGAAGAATCAGCCCGGCCCGGGAAGCATCCCTACCATCATACGGGTTTGTATTACATTCAGGAACCGTCCGCCATGTCCGCCGCCGGGCTGCTCGATCCGCAGCCGGGCGAGTTCGTGCTGGATCTGGCTGCGGCTCCTGGAGGCAAGGCGACGCAGATCGCCGGGAGGATGAAGGGCGAAGGACTGCTTATCGCCAACGAGATCCATCCGCAGAGAGCCAAAATATTGGCTGAAAATATGGAACGAATGGGCATCGTCAACTGCATCGTGACCCAGGCGGATCCGCATGCGTTGCCCGAGCGCTTCCCATACCGCTTCGATCGCATTATGCTGGACGCGCCCTGCTCGGGGGAAGGGATGTTCCGCAAAGATCCGGAAGCGGTTAAGGAATGGTCGCCCGAGCATGTGGAGGCATGCGCGCTCCGGCAGCAAGATATTATCCGGGCGGCTGTCCGCATGCTTCGGCCGGGAGGAAGCCTCGTCTATTCTACCTGCACCTTCAATCGCCGGGAGAACGAGGACATTATCGCCTATTGGCTGAAGACGTATCCCGAATTCAAGCTGGTGCACATGGAACGGCTCTGGCCGCACCGCCATCGGGGCGAAGGTCATTTCGTCGCGCTCTTGAAGAAATCTCCCGCCGCGCCAGACTCGGCGGTCGGAGCGGCCATGGCGCAATCGGGCCGCCGCAGCGGCCGCAAGCGCAAAGCCTCTATCGGATCGAATGCGGCGGCAGCCGCCTTCAGGCAGTATGCCGAATGGGCCCGCGAGCATCTGCCCGGTCTGGAACTTCCGCCAGGGAGGCCGCTGCTATTCGGAGACGAGCTATACTACGTTCCCGATGCTCACCCTGGAGCGCGGACGCTGCTTGACGACGCTGCCGTATTTTCCGGGCTGCGCCTGCCTCGCCCCGGACTTCATCTCGCGCATATGCGCAAGAACCGAATCGAACCGGCCCATGCGCTGGCGATGGCCTGCGCCGCCGCAGATCAGGCCGCGCTCCGCTTCGACGCCGCCGCGGACGATCCGCGGATTGCCGCTTATCTGCGCGGCGAGCCGATCGCGTTGAACCCAGAACAAGGCGCCGCCCAAGGCTGGACTCTCGTCGCGGTCGACGGACTGCCGATGGGCTGGGGCAAAGCGTCGGACGGCATGATCAAAAACCATCTTCCCAAAGGCCTCCGCTCGCCCAGGTAAGCAAAGGCTTGTCTGTCGCTGTTTGGCATGCCGCCCATTACGGTTCCTCTCGCCTTTGAGGGCCATTTGCTGTCTCGTCAAGCATGAACTCCCGCCCAACACAAAAATACCGTTACCCTTTCAGCTTCAAATGCCCCTCGGGAGCTTTCTCACTGCAAGGGTAACGGTTACCCCTGCCCGTTGGACGCGGTCCACGATCAATTCGTCAATCATCTCATTATGGAACATCATCGTCAGATGGAGCGACTGCACCTGCTTGTCCTTCGCCAATTGACAGGCGAGCTCCTGGCCGATGCAGGCCCGATCGGCACCCGTTCCCGGCACCCGAAAATCAATATACCCGGACATTTCCAGCCCTTCGGTACTGATGGTTGCCTCTCCGACAGGCAGAGAGCCGTTCTGATCGCGGTAAATATCATAGAGCAGCGCGCTGCCGTCATCCCGCGCCAAAATCACGTGAATCCGATCGTCTTCCCCTTCTGTCCCGTCTTCCCCCTCCGGAGCAAGCTCCAACCTGTCGTCCGTACCGTTGCCGAGCGGTCCTGCTTGTCGCCCCGGTGGCTCCACCCGATATTCCGCGACGTCTTCATTCGTGATGATGCGCCCCACTCGTCCCGTCACGAACAAGACTTCCAGATCGACGACGCCCAGTGCATTCGCCGTATGCCGGACATAGCGCTCAACCTGTTCCTCGATAGTGCTCCGGTGCCGCTCCTGCACATCGGTTCCGTCCAGGACGAAATTGAATCATATGCGTGTCCTCCCTTACCATTTCCGGTATATCCGGTATACGATAAGGTTGCCCGTTCCTTGCCTTTACATTCCCCCAGCGGTGCTGGATATCCGTCCAATCGAAGCCGGATTCCGCTGCATATTCTGTGGGTGTCGGAACAAGGGGAGGACCGTCCCGGCGGCACATCCATCCCGCTGGTCCGCTTCATCTCGAACAAGGGAGGAATTCTTCCATGGGTGCAGGATTATGCCATTTCACATCGACAGGCGTCATTCTCGTATTGTTCATTTTGTTGGTCATCGTATCCCGGTCGCTCATCTACTAGAAGACCTGCTGGAACATGCAAGGCGGGGATTTCCCCGCCTCGTTCCGCATTATCCATCCATCGCGAAAGCCTAACGCGCTCCCGCTTCCAGACAATACTTGACAAGCGCATCATGCACGCCGTCTTCATTATTCGAGTTCGTGACTTCGTGTGCAGCCGCCTTCACCTCAATCGGCGCATTGTTCATCGCGATGCCCATGCCCGCAAATTGAAGCATCGACAGATCATTATAGTAATTGCCGATGGCGAGCACCTGCTCCGGGGCGATGCCGCGCTGCTCCGCCAGCTTCGCCAGCGCGCTGCCCTTGCTCGCGTCCTGGTGCATAATATCGATGAAATAATCGCCGGAGCGGATATAGTGCAATCGATGCTCCCACAGGCCCAATTCCGCCTCCACCCGATCCATGTCTTCTTGTTGCCCGCTTAGCGTCATTTTGACCGGCGCATCCTCCAGCGCATCCCAGCTTGGAAACTGCTTCGGCTTGAGTAGGAACTGCCCGTAGAGATCCAGCATCTCCGGCATCATCCTCGCCCGGTCATCCACATATAAATCGAACACCGTATTGATATCGAAATGAACCCCGTTCTTGCGGCAATATTGGATATACGGCTCCAGTTCTTGCGGCGGAATATCGAACCGGTGCAAAATGCGCGGGCCTTTCGATGCCACAGTGGCCGCTCCGTTATGCGTAATAACAACCCCCTCCAGCCCCAGCTCGTCCAAATAAGGCAGCGTGCTCTGCGGGCCGCGTCCGGTGCAGAGCACAATCTCCGATCCTTGCTCAGCTACACTGCGTATCGTAGCGGCCGTTCGCCCCGTAATCGCGTGATCGTCATTCAACAGCGTCCCGTCCATATCCAATGCAATCATTCGGTAAGTCATAGGTCTACTCTCCCCTTCTGTCGTTTTTACCCCTCATTCTGTCCCAAGCGCAAACGTTCTATCTCTTCCAGACTGCATTCGCGCCATTGTCCGGGCTTCATCTGCGGGTCCAGTTCCAGCGTTCCCATCGAGAGACGCTTCAGATAGACGACCTTCTTGCCGACCGCGGCGAACATCCGCTTCACCTGATGGAATTTGCCCTCCGTAATCGTCAGCTCGATATCCGTCAAAACATTCCCTTCTCCATCCGTGCGGTGGCCGAGTATATTCAGCCGTCCCGGTGCCGTCACATAACCGTCATCCAACGTTACGCCTGCGGCGAAGCTGGCGCCGTCCTCCGCGGTCACTGCGCCTGCCACATGAGCGAAGTAGGTCTTCGGGACATGCTTCTTCGGAGACAGCAGTTGATGGGCCAACTGCCCGTCGGTGCTGATCAGAAGCAATCCTTCCGTATCTTTATCGAGCCTGCCCACCGGGAATGGCTCGAAATGCCGCAACGATGCCGGAAGCAAATCGAGAACCGTCCGCTCCCGCATATCCTCCGTCGCAGAGATGACGCCCTGCGGCTTGTTCATCATCACGTAAATATTTTCGCGATATAGCACGATCTCATCGTCCAGCCGGACGATATCCTGTTCCGGATCAACCTGATGGCCGCTATCCTTCACGCTCTTGCCGTTGACGGATATCCGTCCCGCCTTGGCCCATTTTCTAATATGCGAACGGGAACCGCGGCCCATATGCACGAGCAGCTTATCGATCCGCATCATTGTGCCCATGATGACAGGGTCACCTCCTCTGCCTGATGCCGTTCTTGTCCCTGCGGAGCGCATAGCCCTGATGCAGAACACGTCCTTATCAGCATACCATGTTGTTATCCGTTTTGGAAAAGAAACCAACAATGAAGGGTTGCTTCCCGTTTTTCCCGTCTATCCTCGCAGAAGACCTTACAATATTGTCATGTATTCCGCAACAAGGAAACTTTATTGTACAATATTCGTATGAAAACTTTGTTTTCACGATCATCCGGGACAACAGCTATGAGAGAGAGGAGGAGACGGATGTTACGTGTTGAAAATCTATCGCATGCCTTCAAGAACGGGCCGGAGACGACCCAGGTGCTGCACTCGGTATCGTTCCGTGTACAGCGCGGAGAGATGGTTGCCCTGCTTGGGAGCTCCGGCTCCGGCAAATCAACCCTGCTGAATCTGATGGCAGGTCTGATGAAGCCGACGGAAGGCAGCATATATATCGCCGATCAGAATATCGTCACGATGAATGAGAACCAGTTGGCCGAATTCCGGCGCGGTCATATCGGCTTTATTTTTCAAGCCTATGAGCTGATCGCGAATCTCACCGTACGGGAGAACGTGGAGCTGCCGCTCATCTTTCAAGGCGTCGCCCCTTCAGAGCGGAAGGCCAAGGCAGTGCGCCTGTTGGAGCAGGTCGGTCTTCCCGACAAGTCTGAACTGTTCACGTCCCAGCTCTCGGGGGGACAGCAGCAGCGGGTCAGCATCGCCCGTTCGCTTATCACCGATCCGTCCGTTATTTTTGCCGACGAGCCGACGGGGAACCTGGATACGCGCACCGAGGAGGAGATTATTGCGATTTTGAAGCAGTTGAACAAGACAATGAATACGACATTCATCATTGTGACCCACGAACAGGAAGTGGCTGCCCAGACGAAGCGCATTCTTACGCTGAGGGACGGCCATCTGCACGATGACAGCCCCGCTCCAGAGCAAGCTCGGGAAGAAGCGGTCCTGTCTGGAGGTGAGAACCGTTGAGAATCAGTGACTATATCCGGCTGTCCTGGGATCAGTTGAAGCGGCGCAAGGTGGTCACCGCATTGTGCGCTATCGGTATCTCCATTGGCTGCGCTTCGATCGTCGTCGCGATGAGCGTCGGGGAGTCGGCCCAGGTGTACGTGGAGAACCAATTGAATTCCTTTTTGAAAATGGACGAGATCAGCGTCTCTCCGGACAAGGGATTATCGGATGCGAGCGCAAGCAAATCCGATAACAGCGAAGCCGTGGAACGCGGGCAGATTACCCAGCAGAAGCTGGGGGTCATCCGCAATATTCCGCACGTCAAGGCAGTAGCAGCTTTTCAGCAGCTCGGTTATATGCAGATGCAGACGGCCGATGAGCACAAGTCCAACCTGGCGATTATCGGCACCGACCTGAATGCGCTGGCCGACTTCGGCTATGAATTTATGCAGGGCACGGCTTCCGATCTGACGGGAACCGTCATTCTGAGTTACGGGGCCACCCTCGGACTCGTCGACGAAGAGACAATGGACAAGCTCAAGAAGCAGGTGGACGAGAACCCGTTCGACGATGCGTTAAGAAAGCAATACCGCACACTGAGCCTTACGCCAAGCCCGCTCTATCAGAGCCAGATCCAGCTGCTCCCGATCGGAGAGGACAACAACCGGACGTTGGCTAGTTCACCGCTGCGCGTGTCCGCCGTGCTCAAGAAGCCGACCGGCAGCACGGATGACATGCTCATAATGGACAAGACAGCGTATGTCTCACTGGAGACCGCCGAATGGTTGCAGCAAGAGCTGGAGTTAGAAGGAGAGTCCGTCCCTAAGCCAGGTACATACAATTCGCTGACCGTCAAGGTTGACGATCAAAAGAATGTGGACTACGTCGAAAAGCAAATTAAAAAGCTTGTCCTGAACACAAGCACAAACCTTAACCAGATAGAGCAGTTAAAGGAGCAGTTCGCGATCGTGCGCACGATTGCCCTCGGCATCGGCTTGTTCGTCCTGTTCATCGCTTCCATCTCCATCGTCGTCGCCATGACGATGTCAACGTATCAGCGCCGCCGGCAAATCGGAATTATGAAGGTGCTGGGTGCCAACTTGAAGCAGATCCGCAATATGTTTATCATCGAAGCGGCGCTGCTCGGCCTGGTCGGCGGCCTGGTCGGCATTATGCTGTCTTATTGGATCGTTTGGGCGATCAACGGGGCGGCCGCAGGCAACATGTCGGATGGCGGCGGAGAGCCGATTATTTTTATTTCGTCCAACTTAATTCCGATCGGCATCGCCTTCGCTATTCTAACCGGGGTCATTTCGGGCCTCTATCCAGCGATTAGCGCATCGCGCACCGATGCGCTGACGGCCATCAAGCGCGATTGATCGCAATCGCACCACAACTTAGACTAAGGAGGCTCGCTCACCGGATGAAGAAAAAAATCAAATGGGCTATCATCATTCTCGTACTCGCCGGAATCAGCTACGGACTCTATTCGTTCGGCAATCCTCCCACCCAGGAGAATACAATGGAGAACAATGACGCTATCACCTTCTCCGTGACGAAAGAAACGCTAGTAAACAGTATCGAAGTCAAAGGGAAGTCCAGCTATGAGCAGGAAACGTTCGTGAACGCGCCGTTCGGCGCGGAAGTAAGACAGTGGGACGTGAAAGACGGCCAGCAAATAAAAAAAGGAGACGTCCTGTTCCAGCTCGACGCGACCGCCCTGCAAAATGAAATTGCGCAGTCGCAAGCGACAATTAAGCAACAGCGCCTCGAGATGAAACTGACGGAAGTCCAGAGCACGCTTGGACAAGAGGATCAAGCGCTTGGCGCAACAGAGGCGGATCGCAAAAAAGAATTCGTGCAGCGGGAAGTCAATAAGCTGAAAGCGGAATTAAGCGAAGTCACGCTAGAGATCCAAGAGCGGGACATTGCGGACAAGCAGAAGAAGCTGAATGAAGCAAACTATCAGGCGCCGGCGTCCGGCATCTTCCTGTTCGAGGATCCGAACAAAATTCCTTCCCAGGTGAACAGCAATGACCGCCTCGGTAAGATCGTCGATCTGAACAAGCTCCAGTTCGTCTCGCTTGTCGGAGAGCAGGATGTATTCCGCATCGCTGAAGGAATGCCAGTCGAAGTCAAAATCAACGCGCTGAAGCAGGTCAAGCTGACAGGGAAGGTCATCAAAGTATCCAAATTCGCCAAGGCGAGCACCGATCAGCAATATACGAATCAGGCCGCTCAATTCGAGGTGATTATCGGGCTGGAGCCGAACAAGCAGCTTATCGCCGGACTAAGCCTAACCGGCCAGATCGAGACCGAGCGCAAAGAAAATGTGATCGTCGTGCCTACCGTGGCCGTGTTGCGCGAGAAGGACCAGTATTATGTCTTCCTCGACAAGGGCAACGGACAGGTAGAACGGAGAGATATCAAGATTGGATTGGAAACTTCGGAAAAAACGGAAGTGCTGGAGGGTTTGAAGGAAGGCGATCAAGTCGTCCTGCAATAGCAGCCTGCCATAGCAAGAGCTCCCGGCATGAATGAATCATGCCGGGAGCTCTTCCGCTTCCTGCCGAGGCATGTCACGCCTTGACAAAATTTAATTTCATAATCATACCCGAAAATCCTCTTGTGTGTAGTACGAATTATTTTCATTTTGGAATGCCCCTGAATCATCAATGGGAATATGATTCTTGTATAAAACCGACAATATCCATTCATTTGAACGAGCTTCTAATCAAAACTTCTATCCAAATCGCTATCGCCGCCCAGCTGCTTACTCGCTGCCTGCTTCCAGTTGCTTCGCCTGCTGCAGCATAGCAATAATGTCTTCCTCCACGCGCTTGATTCCTGCCCGATCTTCCTGTTCCCACAACTCGTTGAAGCGCTGCTGGAACTGAACCGCTTCTGTCACTTTGTGATAGCAGTACAGCTCCTGAATCAGCGCCAAACATTGATGCACAAGACGCGACTGATCTTCGAAATCGCGCTGCGCCTCCAATATTTCCTGCCGGATATTGGACATCTCATTATCGAGAATAAACGCGGCTTCTGCCGCCTTCTTCAGGCGCAGCCTTACATCCTCCGGCAGGCTGTCCTTATATTTATAATTGAGTGAATGCTCGATCGTAGCCCAGAAATTCATAGCCAGCGTCCGAATCTGGATTTCCGCCAGCACGATCTTTTGGCCGATCGCCGTCTGCACAGGGTATTCCACGATCATGTGAAAGCTGCGGTAGCCGCTCTCTTTGTAGTTCGTAATATAGTCCTTCTCGTATAGTAGATTCATATCTTTGCGATGGCGGATGAACTCAGCGACTCTTTGGATATCATCCACAAATTGGCACATGATGCGAATGCCGGCGATATCTTCGATTCCGCGCTCCAACTGGTCCATCGGCACGTCCAGCCGCTTCGCCTTGTCCAGAATACTGGAGATGCGCTTCACCCGTCCCGTAACGAACTCAATCGGCGAATACTCTTCCCGTTTCTTCAGTTCCGAGCGCATCGACTTGAATTTGACCTTCAACTCTTCGACGGTCTGCTCATATGGCAGCAAAAACTTTCCCCAATCTCTTCCGTCCATTCAAGCGCCTCCTGTCATTCCCACCGTCCATTATCTATGTTCGTCCAAGCGGATGTCTTTATCATTCTACCGGTGATCCGCGCCAACGGCTTCGGATATATGCCGGTATCCGTCTCGTGCCAGCAAGCGGGCCAGACCCGCCGCCAAGTCCCGGTTAACGCCCGGGCCCCGGTAGATGAAGGCGGTATAGATCTCTACCAGACTGGCGCCGGCCCGAATCTTACGATAGGCGTCCTCTGCGCTGAACACGCCGCCCGATCCGATAATCGGTAACGAGCCGTTCGTCAGGCGATACAGTTGGGACACGACCTGGGTCGATCGCTCCTCCAGCGGCCGCCCGCTCAAACCGCCGGCCTCCAGCCGGCTGCTGTGCCCGGCTCCCATGCGGGATACCGTCGTATTCGTCGCGATAATCCCCTGTACGCCGCTCGCCATGATCGTATTTGTCATTTGCTCCAATTCGGCGTCGGACACGTCGGGAGCGATTTTGACCAGCACGGCCTTGTTCCGGCCATGCTTCGCATTCAGCCGTTTCATCTCCGAGACGGCCGCCTGCAGCAGCGACTTCAATTCGTCTCCATGCTGAAGATTGCGCAGATCCGGCGTATTGGGCGAGCTGATATTGATTACGAACAAGTCTGCTACCGGATAGAGTGTCCGGAGGCAGGACAAATAATCAGCCTGCGCCTGCTCGTTCGGCGTCGCCTTGTTCTTGCCGATGTTGACCCATACCGGAATCGGTCGCTTCCGCAGCGCCGCCAGAGACCGCAGCATGCTGTCCGTTCCCTTGTTATTGAAGCCCATCCGGTTGATAAGTGCCTCGTCCGGAGGCAAGCGGAACATGCGCGGCTTCTCGTTCCCCGGCTGTCCCTTGGGCGTAACGGTTCCCACTTCCATGAACCCGAAGCCGACCGAGGAGAGCCCGCTTACCGCCTCCGCGTTCTTGTCCAGGCCGGCCGCCAGCCCAATCGGTGTATGGAAGGATAAGCCGAATAGCTCGGTCTTCAAGGCCGGTACTTCACCAACCCCGTATCCTCCTCTCAGCAGCGCTGGCACGCCCGGAATGCGGCCCACTGCGGCCATCCCCCCGATGACGAGATGATGCGCCCGCTCAGGGTCCATTTTAAATAGCAATGGTTTTGCAATATATCGATACAACAACATCCTCACTCCGTTCATCCATGCCAGACAATCTGCCTGCTTCGGTACGATTTTGGCTCATCGCCAACCCCTTCTCCGGCACGGCAGCCGTCCCTTGATAGAACTGACGCTTTTGGTCCTAACCAATAGTTTAAATCTTTCTTCGGCAAAAGAAAAGCCTGTTTTCACTTTCAATTTGTCTGGCCTTTTACCCGGAAAACGATTACAATAAGGGCAGTGAACAAGCGATTTCCAAGAAAGGTGATGAACGATGGCAATGAAACGGAAACCTCCCGTTATCGCGACCAAGCCGCATGATGCCGTGAACAAGAAATCCATTTATTGGGCAGGAGGCATTGCGCTGGTTATTGTCATTATCGTGTCCATCTTACTAGTGGTGAACGGATAACATACCTGGCTGTTCAACAAAATAAGAGAGCCGTGCCCCTGATTGTTGAATGGTTCCCGCAAGATGGACACGTTACAAAGGCGACCCCTTGCGGGTCATTTGTGTTTTCATCAAACGATGGAGATAAGCGCGAGGTAAAATTTTATGGCAATAGGAGAGGCAATTTGAAGAGTTTTACTCAACAAGAGATCAAGCGGCGGTGCAATGCATATGCAACTCACGGATTACACAAGATGACTCCTGATAAATACAGAAGTCATCTTGTGTCCGCCTAAGCCAGGGGGTCTTATGAAAAGTGTCCACAACTACGGTCTCCGTTCACTTCCGGGGAACACGGCTCTCTTTTGTGTGCCGCCGTGCCGATTAATCCAGCCAGTGGTAGACCTTGCCCGGGTTATCCTGATTCGGCGTCAGATCGAGCCGGTAGCGTTCTTCCGGATCGGGAACCCGCAGCTCGTCGGGCAGCACGTCCGATTCAATGCTCACTTCCGTTCCGACCGGCACCATGTCGAACAGTTCCTCGACATCGCCCGGCAGCATGCGGATGCATCCCAGCGACTCGTCCCGGCCGATGCTGTCAGGCTCATTCGTGCCGTGAATCGCATATAGCGTATCCGACAGCGTCATCCCCCGGCTTCCGAAGACGCCTGTCGAGGAGCCGTTCGGATTCACCACCTTCTCCGAGATGACGAACTTCCCCTTCGGCGTACGGCTGCCTCCCAGCCCGATCTCATAGTTGCGAAGCAGGATGCCGCCGCTAACGACCCCCAGGCGATGCCGTTTTTTATCGATCACGATTCGAATCGGCTCGCGGAACGGATCGGTCTCATCCGCCCACATGAAGGAGAGCGCCTGCTCGGCTCGCTTCCGCTTCGCTCCACGGGCCAACCCGTTCCGGTAGACCTGGAGCACCTCCGCATATGCCTGCTCAATCGCCACCGATGTGCCGGATACCGAATTGGCCGGATAGGCCTTCGCCATGCCAGTCCACTGATCCGGAGCAACCTTGCCCTGCTTCACATAGGCCGTCAGGGCGGATTTGGCAATCAGCCGCTGCTCGCTCGCTCCCGCCCACAGCGCCGCGTCTTGCCGTGCCGCCTGCCTCTCCTCATCACACCGGCAATTCGGTTCGGCCAGCGGCAGCATCCCGATCGGCCCACCTTCGGGTGGCGTGTTGGCCAACAGAACGGGATCGGGCGTCCGCGACCAGATGAGCCACGCTTCATCGGACTCCAACCGAAGGACGACATCCTCCCCAGCCCGCTTCCGATCCTTCTCCAGAATTCGCTTCAAGACATGCGCATAGCCCTCGTCATCTCCTGCGGCCACCAGCCGGTAGAAGATGCCGCCAGAGATCTCCTCTTGCGGCGCTGGCGGATGGCCCTTGTCCTGCTGAACGCTGAGCCGCATTCCATCGGGAGCCGCAGCCTCTTCGCCGGGCAAGAGGACGAGCAGCAGAAGGAATAGAATGGCTAATAACCCGGCCCGCAGATGGCGCGCCTTCCTCCGGCGCCGCTTCTCGCGCTCCGTCCGCTCCTTCATTTGCTCCTTTATCTGCTCCTCTACTGTCTCCTGTGGCAGAGGCTCATTCTCGAACGCTTTATATATGTCCCCCGCCTGGTTGAAGCAGTAATTGGCTTTCCCTTGCTCCCCAGAACGCTCGTATTGCTTGCCTAGCAAATACCAGGCCATCCGGTTGTCCGGATGCGATTCCAGGTACTCCTTCATATACGCTTTGTCTTTACGGGACCATCGAGGGGCCGGGTGGTCGGAATGAGGGGGCATTCTGATTCCTCCCTTCTGCATCAGTCGTCTTCTGTTTCGAGTCATGCCTTACGATCCGGCAGCTTTACCTGATGTATCTTGCCGTTCAAATACAGTATCGCGAAGAATGAGCGTCCGGAGCTCCGGAACCCAATTCACATGCAGCCCGAATGGATTGAGCAAGCGCACCGGGATCAGCCACTGCCCGTCTTGCCTGAAGGGTGCTTCCGCCGCGCTCAGCGTCTGCATCCGCTTCGTCCCGTTGCGCTCCACCCGTACTTGCTGCACGTCCCGCTCCAGGACAATAACGGATGAGCCAACCGTTACCCGTACCTTGTCTGTATCCAGCTCTGCCACTCCGAATCCGAGCATCTTCTTCCATGGCTCCAGCGGAAGGAAGGCGCGATTGTTCCGAATGACCGCAGAAACAGGCGTCTCCACCCGCCGGTCGTTATACACGGTTATGACAGCGTCCCGTGCGTACGGGCTTGCGGCCGTCGAGGAGCGGGCCTCCTCCGGCAGCGTATAGCGGCGGATAAGGCGAATCGAATTATTGAATCCGTCCGCCACCGCTATTGTTCCGTTGCTGAGCACGGCCACATTCACCGGCTCGCGGAATGTCGCCTGTTCCGCCCACCCGTTCTGATGACCTGTCCCCCCGCCGCCGCCTAGCGTATACACCTTGCCATTAAATAAATAGCGGATGGCATGATTCCACCGATCGGCGACGATGATGCCGCCCTCGGCCGTAATCGCAATGCCTGCCGGGCCGTTGAACAGTGCCTCGCTCGCCTCGCTGTCACGGTATCCTCCTGCGGCATAGAGCTGCGCATCCGGGAACTTGCAACTGTAGCTGGCAACCGATCCGGCCCCGGCAAGCGTCGTCACGTACTTCTGCTTCAGATTCACTAAGCGAAGGCGTTGATTCCCCGTGTCGCTGACGACCAGATCACCGGACGAAGTGAAGGCGAGGCTGCTCGGCTCGTTGAACTTGCTCTCCCCAAGCTTGCCGTCTGCATAATCGCCTCCTGCGGCGACCGCGCCGGGGGCGTATTCGACAATCCGCTTCGATCGGGCATTCAGCGTCGTCACATTTCCGTTCGCATCAATGCGCCGAAGGACATGATTCAACGCATCCGCGACGTAGAGGGAACCGTCCTCCGCCACGGCCACATCCCGCGGCTCGTTGAAGCGCGCCTCCGATCCTGTGCCGTCCCTCCAGCCGGCCAGGCCGCTGCCGGCCACCGTCGTCACCCGGCCCGACTTGTCGAGCTTACGGATTACGTGGTTTCCCGCATCCGCAATATAGAGATTGCCCTGCCGATCCTCCGCCATCCCCATTGGCTGATTGAATCGGGCCTCCGTGCCCTTGCCGTCTGTCCAGCTCCCGTACTGCTGCCGCATCTTCGCGACCTGTCCGGCCAGCGTGCTCACCTGCCCTGCAGCGTCAGCCCGGCGGATCAGATGATTATAGGTGTCCGCGATGAGGAGCTCTCCGTTCTTCCCAGCCAGCAGACCGGAAGGATAGCGGAATTCCGCCCGTTCGGCGCGGCCGTCAACCGATCCGGATACGCCCGATCCCGCCCAATCAATCGTCTCGTACCAGACGGGGGATCGGCTCCAGGCGGCGAAGTTGAACGCAGGAGCCGATAAGCTGTCGAAGCGGCTCATTTCCTGTACCGGCGGTGTCAAAGGAGCAGGAGCGGACGACACGGCAGCCGTACTGGCCGCACCGATGCACAGGATAAGAAGTAGCATCTTGCTTGCCCAACGGAATTGCTTTACTTTTCGATTCATGTGTCCTCCTTTATGACTTATGGATTCACTTTAATTTCCAGCGGCTGCTCCATCGGGGCGATCGAGTGAGCCGTTCCTGCCGCGTCATAGAACCGGATGTCAGATACCGTGAAGGTCATCGTCTCACCCGGTTCGGCAATATATGGAAGCGAAAGCATCATGTCATCGCTGTCCAGCCGGATGGGTCCGGGCTTCGTGACGAGAATCCGGTACAATACCCGGTTACCGGTGACCGATACCGCGTCCACGCTGTTCTTTTCATGAAATTTATCCGGGCTCAACGCAATATTGAATTTACCGCTACCATGCCGGTATTGCCCGGCATTCTGATCAAGCGTGTACCGATCGATCGTCCCCCCGCTCGCATGGACAGCGAACTGGATGCCGACGACGTCAACCGCTTCCGTCAATCGCTTCAATACAGCCGTAATCTCGACTGTGGCTCCTGCCTGCACTTCCGTCGCGCTTGCAGTCAGCTCCAGCACATCCTTCTGCAGTTCTGGATCCGGATCAGGAGCCGGGTTAGGCTCTGAAGCCGGGTCAGGCTCTGGATCAGGTATCGGATCAGGCCCAGGGTTCGGGCTGGGCATCTTTTCATTCCCAGGCGAGTTCGCCGAAGTCCCCACCGTTGCGCTGCCTGTCTGTGGATCCTCGACGAACATTGCCGATGCCATCCCGTTCTCGCGCACTTCAATGCGGGCCTTCTTCAAGTCCTCGGCAAAGCGCTCACGTTCCTTTTTCTCTAGCGATACTGCATATTCTCGCTCCAACTGCTGCTGCCGTTCCCGATCGAGCTTCTCCTGCTGCTGTCGGCGCGCTTCCTCTTCCTTGGATAGATCCGGATCGGCAGCGGAAACGGCTTCCTCCAGGCGGCTATGCGCTTCCTTCTTCTGGGCGATGCGCTCCCGTTCGCCCTCCGTGAGCTGCAGGGCGGCGTCGCTCCAAGCCATGCCCGAAGCCGCCGCTTCGGCTGCCGTCAGTCTCCCTGCCTCAAGCGCCGCTCTGACGATGACGCCGTGGAACGCGACCAGATTGCGTAGAACCCGGTTTTCCGCCTCATTCCGCTCCTCGACCGAAGTTCTATGGCCCGCCTTATCCGTCCCGAGCTCTAGGAAGCTGTCAAGCAGGAGACATGATGTTCCGTCCGCCGAGGCCGGTTCAGCCGGGCAGGACGATTCCTGCCATTCCCGGAGCAAGCGGCCGTTCTCCTCGGCCGCGTCGCGGAAGCCGCTAACCATCGCCCGCAGCACGGCAGGATCAAGCTCTGCCGCGAGTGAACCGGGATCCGCATAGGCGAACAAGGCTTCCACTCCTCCAGACTTCAACGGAACGAAGCTGGCGGCCTGCGCCGGATACACATCCCGCTCGAACAGCCACTTCATTGGAGTGCCCCGCATGACGGAATTCGTATCGATGTTGCGGTACTGCGTGCGGACCACGCCGGCGGTAACATGCAGATCCGTCCATCCGGCGTCGGGATCGACGCGCACGGCGAACTGAGTGCCGCGGACAGCCATTACGGTCGTAGGAGTTTCCAATTCGAAGCGATCGTCCGCCCCTATAATCGACTTCACTTTGGCAAAGACGGAACCGGCCCATACTCCGATTTTCGTCTTAGCCCCTTTTTCCCCATCCAATTCCGTAAAGGCAACATTTGCCTCTTCTCCGATCGTCAGTTCATCCTCCTTATCCCCGCCGACCAGTTGAAGCTCGACGTGGGATTTCGATCCGGTGACAATCCGGTCCCCTTGGTTGATGCTCATATTTTTAAATATTCGCAGCGGTTTGCTGCCGCCTGATTTCTTCACTGTGGCCGTTCCTTTCCATGCCTTCACGAGAGCCACACGCACTGCTTTTTCGTCAGCCGCAGCCGGCACAGGCCGGATTAGTTCGACCAACAATAGGGAGCATGCGATGATGAGCATCAGACTCCATCTCCGTCGTTGCACGTTATCCCTCCTCTCTCTTTCTATCGGATGAAAAAGGCAGAATTGCGAGCATTTTATTACTTTCTCATCCTATTTGTGTTGGAAGTTCTTCCGTCCTAAAACAGGCCTCTTCTTGTTCCGTCAGCAATTCGTAGACGAGAACCGGCTCCGATTTGCCCTTCAGCTTGAGAAGCCCTACCTCGGACATCTTGAACCGGCTGCCAAGGCGGCGCACCGTTTCTTCTCCGACAAGCACCTGTCCCGGCTTGGCTTGGGATTCTAAGCGGGCGGCGGTGTTAACCGTGTCACCAATCGCCGTGTAATCGAGCCGGAGCGCTTCTGAGCCGATATTGCCGACGATCGCTTCGCCGCTCTGGATCCCGATGCCGAACTGAACGGCGATATCCTTCACTGCCAACGTTTGCTTCAATAGCTCGGCCCGTCTTACCAAGCTTAAGGCGGCTTGGAGCGCATGTTCTTCATGCCGTTCCAGTGGATAGGGAGCGCCGAAGATTGCCATGACGCCATCGCCGATGAACTTATCCAGCGTCCCCTGGTGGCAGAAGATGACGTCGGCGCAGGCATGCAAATATTGATTGAGCACCTGGATCGTCTCCTCCGGGGCCAACCGTTCGGAGAGTGGAGTGAACCCTCGAATATCAATGAACATGACGGTAATATCGCAGCGCGTTCCGCCGACCCGAATCGGCTCCCTGGAACGCAACAGATCCGTTACGACAGCGGGCGACACGTACCGCCCGAACAGCTCTTCCACCTGCTGGCGCGCCTGCCACTCCTCCCGGCTGCGATAGACGACAAGCAGTGTATAGGAGGCAGTCATCCCGCATATTTCCGTGAAATACGGAATGAATACCGAGCCGGTCTCATAGACCGCGATCCAGAGCAAAGTATATATGCTGGCGAGCAGCAGCACGCATCCTGCCCCCATCCGGACCCGATTCCCGCACCAAGCGGCAGCGGCAATACCAACTGCGAGCGCGAACACGTTCCAGCCGAAGAGAGCTTCCTTATAGAAGCGCCCCTCCATGAGCGATTGAACCATATTCGCATGGATCTCCACGCCGTGGAGCGTCATTGTCCGACTGAGCGGCGTCATATGCTTGTCGCTGAGCGAGGTCGCATACGGACCGATGAGGACCGTCGTGTCTTTGTAATACTCCGCATCGACGGCGCCGGTCAGCACATCGATGAACGACTGGCGATCGTATCCGTTCAGTTCGCTCTCTCCATAACCGTAAGCGGATGTAAAGAAATCGGTTGCCACTTGATGCCGGGCGTCCGTCGGAATCAGCTTGTCCCCCCGCAGCCAAACCTGCTTCTTCTCTTCCCAACGGATTCTTTCCCCTTCGGGCAGCATCCGGTTCGCGAGCAGTACGTCGAGCGATGGAATCAGTTCGCCATTCTTGCCGCGCAGCCCGAGCGTCATATGCCGGACGACTCCGTCCGGATCGGGAAGCACATTCACATGGCCCAGTTGCTCCTCCCGCACATGGAGAGAAGCGGTCGGCCGATCGACGCGATTGACGAGCAGCGCTTCCCCGTTAGGCTGACGGGATTGCAAGGTGACCTGCACCGGCAGGTAGACTTGGGGATAGCGCTGCAACTGTTCGGACAGCAGCGCATCATCCTGCTCATCCGCAGCCGGATCGATGAGAAGCAGGTCCAGCGCCACCGACTTGGCTCCCGCTTCCATCAGGTTCTTGATCATATCTGCATATACGCTGCGCGGCCAAGGAAATGGCCCCAACTGATTCAAGGACTCTTCGTCAATCGCGATAATTTTGATCCGATCGTCGGGAGCCTGCTCCGCCACGCTCTTGGTGCGCAGCGCATCACGAAGAGCATCCTCCGCCATCTGGAACGTGCCCCCGTTTCCGTAGCAATACATATACACCGCAATGATGGTGACGAGGGCCGCGATACCAAGCGGAACTCCGTAATTCTTCATCCCAGCCCTCCCCTGGTTGCCAAAATAAAAACGGTCCATCTTTTCAAGTGTTTAACTATAACATTGTAGAACGAGAAATGCATTCTTGGCAATGTCACTGACCCCGCTCGGTTTGCTTGTAGCGAAGCCGTTGTGAAAAGAAAAAGCCTGCCAGTTTACATGAATTTTATACCTATAGAAATCTTGCCATAAATAAAAAAATCCCCGCTCTATGCAGGGACGAGCTCACTCTATGTTGATGCGACGCAGTTAGTTGAAAGGCGCATCCGCGATCTTGATCGAATCCGTAGGGCAGCCGTCAGCCGCATCCTGCAGATCATCGAATAGATCTTCTGGAATCTCGGTGATTCCTTGGTTGTTGTCGCCTTCGTATATCACTTCTGCGATGCCTTCATCGTCGTAATCGTATATATCCGGAGCGGTTGCGCCGCACGCTCCACAAGCGATGCATGTGTCTTTATCTACCCAAGTATATTTTGCCATTGGTTCGTTCCCTCCTGATCAGAACAGTTCGTCATGGTTCCTCCGTAATTAATATAATACAAACAGGGTTCAAATTCAAACGAAATCCTCGCCTTTATCGCGTCTCACGCGGATTTCCGATGCCGGGGCAGCATGAATCGGAGCCGAAGGATCGTCTCCCAGCATGCCCAAAGTGACGAGCGCGTTCTCCCCGTACTTGTCCCGGATCTGGTCCATCACCTGGATTAACCGCTCCCGCTTCGGCTGCTGCTCGAAGTCGAATAAATCGAGTTGAATCGCCGCTGCCTCCTTCGCTACCATGTTCTGTCCCGTAATTCCGAGCAGCCGTATCGGCCGATCCTCCGGCCAATGCTGCTTATACAAGCGCCATGCTTCTTCCAGCAGGTAAGCCGCATCGTCGGTTGGCGATTCCATCGTCACCGATCGCGTAATCGTCTTCATCTCCGGCGTGCGGATCGTGATCTGAACGGTCTGCGCCATCAGTCGCTGGCTGCGCATGCGGCGGGCCACTTGATCGGCAAGATAGAGCAGCACACGGCGGACATCCTCCTTCGCGGTCACATCTTGCGGCAATGTCGTCGTATGTCCGACAGACTTGTTCGGCCCCCGTTCCGGGCGAACAGGGCCTTCATCCACCCCGTTCGCCGCCCGCTTCATCCAGTGGCCCTGGACGCCGAACAACGAGACGAGACGGTCTTCATCCGTGTGCGCCAGCTCGCCAATGGTGCGGATGCCCGATCGCGAGAGCTTCATGGCCGTCTTCTGGCCAATGCCGAACAGTTCGCCGCACGGCCTGTTCCAGAGCAGCTTCGGCACATCCCGGATGCGGAGCACCGTGATGCCGTTCGGCTTCTTCATATCCGAAGCCATCTTCGCCAGCAACTTGTTCGGCGCGATGCCGATCGAGCATGGCAGCGACAGTTCTCCGCGGATGCGCTGCTGCAGCTCGTTCGCGATCTCAAGCGGCGTGCCGAATAACTTCGAGCCGCTAATATCCAAATAGCATTCGTCAATGGAGACGACTTCAACCAACGGGGTATAATCACGCGCAATAGCAATAAATGCCTGTGAGTAACGCCGATACAGATAGAAATCCGGGCGAATCAAGACAAGCTGGGGACATAGGCGCAACGCCTGCTTCACGAGCATGCCGGTGCGGACGCCTCTTTGCCGGGCCGCATAGGAGCAAGTAACAATAATCCCTTTGCGCAGCTCGATGCTGCCCGCGACGGCCGTCGGCTTGCCCCGATACGTCTTTGGATCCTCGGCTTCATGAACAGAACAATAGAACGCGTTCATATCCACATGGAGGATGACACGACGCTTCGGCGGTTCATGTCGCTCAACCCGGTTACGTGCCTCTTCCTTATCGCCCATTTCTCTCCCCTTTCTTCCTAGATGGAAGTGTCCAACTACTCATGTCGGCAATAACTCCGATCCAGAACAACTGTTCCAGTACATTTTACTGCTTTCTTAACGCCAATACAACCGGACAATGATTGTACGTCTTTCTTTTGGATGTGATAATTAGGAAAAATATAGTTTTCGGACTATATCGTCCGTGCACGAAATTAAGGGGGTTCGAGCTGGACACCTTAGGGACTCAATACTGTGTTCTTCGAAGGCTACTAACATTATCCCGAGTACGCTGGCGACTGGAACACACGCGGAACCGTTCATCTTCGCTTCCTAATAAAATGCTCGTCGAGTCATCGGCCGATCGTTTGTCCATTCCGAAGCGATCGTGAAGCTGAATATTGGCAATGAGACCGTGTACATGGCTTACGAAAGCAGCGGTTCGGTGGATGCGCTTGACAACGCGCTTCGCAAAGCGTCCGCCCGCCACTACCCTTTTTTAAGATATGCATTCACCGAATATAAAGTACGTATATTGGACGAGAATGATACGACAGCCGCCAAGGTGAGGGTGCTCATCGAGTCGACCGATTCCCAACATACCTGGAGCTCGAGCCGGTCTCATTCTATCACCTTTTCGATGGCCTTCTCCAATTCCTTCAGCGGGCGCAGCCCGATGAAGAACTCCCGGATGACACCGTTTTTGTCGATCAAAATATTGGTCGGAAAGGCAATGCCGTTATACAGCTTATAGGCCTCTCCCTTCTCGTCCCACAGCACCGGGCTGACCATGTGGTAGTCGTTCACGAACTCCTTTGCTTTCTCCTTTGTATCATAATTCGACACATTGACCGATAGAAGATTCAATTTATCCTTATATTTGGCGTGCAATTTGACAAGATCGGGCGCTTCTGCCTGGCATGGCGTGCACCAGGAAGCCCAGAAATTCAAGAAGATCGGTTTATCCTGCTTGCCGCCCACCTTATATTTAGTTCCTTCGGTCGTTTCCAGCGTGAACGACGGCGCCAGCTTCCCCATTTGGGGTCCTGTCTCCACCGGCAGAGCGCTCCCGCCCGCGCCTTGCTTCATTTCGGTCGAAGAGGTGGGAGACGGGCTTAGATTCTGCCACACGCCGAAGAGAATGAACAGCACGCCAACAATAAGCACGCCTGCACTTTTTTTCATTTACGGCTTCTCTCCTTATATATGTTCTCGCATATATGTTCTCGTATGTTCTCGACGATATGTGCTTTTGTATGTATTATATCCTTTTTCTACATAAAATACGCTCCTTTCAGCCATCCGCCCGCGGGTATGACTCTATCCTCCCCTGGGAATAGTAACGACGTGCTTGCAATCATTGCCCCTTTAAAAATTACGCAGGAAAGGAACCTGATCATGGCCAAACAACGAAACTCCTCTCTATGGGTTGAGTATATGGCGATCGCCACCGTACCGCTTGTGCTCGTGCTGGGCAACTCCATGCTTGTTCCCATTTTACCGGAGGTCAAACGTCATCTGCATCTGACTCAACTGCAGACCAGTCTTATCATTACGTTGTTCTCCGTATCGGCGGGCCTGATTATTCCGATCGCAGGCTACTTGTCGGATCGCTTCGGACGCAAGGCGATCATCATTCCTTCCCTCATCATATATGGGGCAGCAGGTATCGTCACCGGCCTCGGTGCGTTATGGGAATCCTACGCCATCCTTATCGGTTTCCGTGCGGTCCAAGGGCTGGGAGCGGCAGGAACAGCCTCAATCGCGATGGCGCTGGTCGGCGATCTGTACAAGGACGCCCAGGAAAGCCAGGCTTTGGGCCTGATAGAAGCTTCCAATGGCAGCGGCAAGGTCATTAGTCCGATTCTCGGTTCGGCGCTTGCCCTGTGGACGTGGACAGCGCCCTTTTTTGCGTTTCCCGTATTTTGCGCCTTATCGCTGGTTGCAGTCATCTTCCTGATTAAGGAACCGGAACGGAAGCAGAAGCCGCAGCCGCTCACAACATATATCCGCAACCTCGGACAAGTTTTTAGGCAGCACGGCCGCTGGCTCGTGCCTGCCTTTTTTTCCGGGGCGCTGTCTTTATTCATCCTGTTCGGTATCCTCTTCTATTTGTCCGACACTTTGGAGGAAAAGCCATACCATTTGAAAGGCATTGTCAAAGGTCTTGTCCTTGCCATTCCGCTGCTTGGCATGGTGGCGACCGCCTATATTACCGGTTCGCTCATCAAGAAGAACGGCGTGCTGATTCGCTGGCTCATGAATATCGGCCTGCTGCTTATGGCGGTCTCGCTTGGATGCACGATTTTCTTCTATAAATATGTGTACGGCTTTATCGCGCTCATTACCGTGAGCAGTATTGGGACAGGCTTAGTGCTGCCATGCCTGAACACGATGATTACCGGAACGGTGAAGAAAGCGCAGCGCGGCATGATTATATCGCTCTATAGCAGCCTTCGCTTCCTCGGAGTCGCCTTCGGACCGCCGCTATTCAGTTGGATGATGGACAAGTCCCACCGCCTCATTTTTATCGTCGTTACGGTTCTGTCCGTCATCGCGCTTATCCTCGTGTTGTTGTTCATCAAGCCCGACAAAAAGGTGCGCTAACCGGCTTTTTCCTATTGTTCCCGGGGAAGGATGCTCCCGGTCCTTACAAACCATTCGTTCAAAAAATTTACCTTTTCGAAAAAACGTCACGTTTGACTGTATGGTTTGATTTTTAGTATCATAGTAATAAACAAGAGAGGTGAGGACGATAGGAATAAGCCGTTCATTCGGATCGGAGAACTTCCCCGTGCAGCGAAGATACGAACTATCGTCTGTACAGCCTGGAAGCGATCGGGCGGATGAAATGTATGCTTCAAATGAAGAGAGAAAAATATTGTGGAGCAAATCCTTTCTTGATAAGAACAATCATTTCATGATGTGACAGGTCCAGAATAAGCTCTGAGGATCTGTACTGGATAGGGGGTAACCATATGTCTTTATTTCATCCTATGAATTTTTTAATTTTTATTGCTCTTGGAATCTCGATCTGGGCCCAATTCCGCGTTAAGGGAACGTTCAACCGCTACGCGGAAGTACAGGCCATCAGCGGCATGACCGGCTACGAAGCGGCTCGGCGCTTGCTTGATGCGAACGGATTGCATAACGTTCCGATCGAGCCGGTGCAGGGAGCCTTGACCGACCACTATGATCCGATTCATCGGGTCGTCCGGCTGTCCGAGCCTGTCTATTACGAGAGCTCGATCTCGGCCATCTCGGTCGCATGCCACGAGGTCGGCCATGCGATTCAGCATCAGCAATCGTACCCGATGCTCGTACTGCGGCACCGCATCTTCCCGCTCGTCAATCTGACGTCAGGTGCTGCACCGTTCCTCATCATTGCCGGGCTGCTGTTTCAATGGTCGAACTTGCTCCTCGTCGGGATTTTGTTCTTCTCGGCCGCCGTACTGTTCCAACTCGTCACGCTGCCGGTCGAGTTCAACGCCAGCAACCGGGCGAGAGAGCTGATGGTGTCCGAAGGCTTCATTACGAATGAAGAGGAACGCGGCGTCGCCAAAGTATTGAACGCTGCCGCTCTGACATACGTTGCGGCCGCCCTCATCTCGCTTCTTGAACTGCTCAAGTTCATTATGATTTTTGCGAACAACCGGGATTAATCCCGCTACTAATTATTATTACAACAGCCCCTACCCCTGCGAAGCAGAAGGAAGGGGCTGTTCCATGTGCCGTCGGCTTCCGGCACGGCTACTGCAGCTCAAGCTCATCTGGCGCTGAGTCCGGCTTCCCCGGCCCGCTGACACCGCCCTCGTGTCCCCTAAAATATTGCAGCAAAAAGGTATGGAAGGTCTGCGCGACCAGCGGCAGCTTCTCGTCGATACGGCGAATAAGCCCGATGGAACGCGTGACCACCGGATCGATCACCTTTATGCGGGCCGGCTGAAGCTCCGATGTATGCTGGAGCGCCATATCCGGCAGCAGGCTGACTCCCATGCCGGCGGCCACGAGGCCTCGAATCGTCTCCGTCTCTTCCCCTTCGAAGCCGATATGCGGCGTGAAGCCTGCCTTCTTGCAAGCATCCCAAACGATCAGCCGCAGCGAATAACCGGGGCTGAACATGACGAACGTCTCTTCCTTTAACTGCTTCAGTGAAATCGTGTCCTCCCGGGCCAACGGATGGTTCGGCGGAAGGATGGCGAGCAATTCCTCGCTCAGGACAATCTCCCCGGTTACCATGTCGCTTTCCTTCGGATAGGGGGAGATGAAGGCGAGATCGACTTCGCCGGATACGATGTCCCGAATAAGAGACGGGTACATGCCCTGCTTGAACCGGAACTTCACATTCGGGTACTCCTTCCGGAACTCGGCCACCAGCTTCGGAATCAGATGAATCCCCAAGCTGTGCGGAAATCCGATTCGGATCTCTCCCAGTTCCGGATGCATGAATTCCTGCACCTCTTGAATTGCACGCTCCAGATCCTTCAGCACCACTTCCGCCCGGCTGCAGAACAACTGCCCTACCGGCGTCAGTTGGAGGTTGCGCCCTTTCTGAAGAAACAGCTTGACGCCAAGCTCCTCCTCTAGCTGGTGAATCTGTCGGCTTACGGCAGACTGGGCGACATGAAGCTCCTCCGCTGCCTGCGTCACATGCTCCTTTTGGGCTACCTTCACGAAGTACAACAATTGCCTAAGTTCCACGATTCTCTCGCTCCGTTCTACTCAATAATACAATTGTCGGGTGCATTGCCAGCCGTTACGATCGAACGCGCTGGAGTACGGCATACAACACGAATCCGGCCGCCATTCCGCCCAAATGGGCGCTCCAACTGATGCCAGTAATGACGAACGACTGCACAATCCCGATACCGAGAATAATCATTATTGTCTTCCGTGATGCCTGGTCGAGCGCCCACCGTTGAAAAATGGCTATGAACAGATAGGCTCCGTATACGCCATAAATCGCGCCTGAAGCTCCTACGGCCAACGTCCCCCATTCGGATAGGTACAAGGCCGCCGCATTGCCTAGCAGGCCGCTCAGCAGATACAGCACAGCATATTTGAATGAGCCGAGGATCCGTTCCATCGGCGGCGCGAACACAAAGAGCGAGAACATATTGAATAAGAGATGCTGGAAACCGGAATGCAGGAACATCGCGGTCGCCAGCCGCCAAGTCTCGCTTGCATACGGCTCCCACTTCAAGACGGCACCGAAGCGGAACAGGGTCATGTCGTCCTGACTTCCCCCATTCAACGCGAGCACGATGAACATCGCCACATTCGCGATAATGAGGAGCGTCGTTACCGGGAACTGCTTGATATAACTTCGCCAATTTTCATATCGGATAAATATCACAGGTAATCTCTTCCTCTCTCTGACGCCGGATTGAACTCTCCAATCGTTCTCATGGATACGGGGAACCTATCGCGAGCGGACATTGGACAATCGTACAAGCCAAGCTTTATAATGAAAAATAAGGTAAATCTCTATAGGTTTATGTTGCAGTATTGAAGGAGGCTAACTATATGTCGAATGAACGTCAAGCTACGCTTAAGGGCGATCCCATCACGTTGGTGGGGCCGGAATTGAAGGCAGGAGATAAGGCTCCTGAATTCCAGTTGAACAAATCGTTGACGGAGGTAGCTGGCCTTAACGATTTCGCAGGCAAGATTAAGCTCATCAGTGTCGTTCCTTCGATCGATACGGGAGTATGCGCTGCCCAGACCCGCCGCTTCAATGAAGAAGCAGGCAAGCTTGGCGACGATGTCGTCGTACTGACTGTCAGTGCCGATCTTCCGTTCGCGCAAGCCCGCTGGTGCGGCGCGGCAGGCGTAGAGAATGTCGTCATGCTGTCCGACTACAAGGGCAACACATTTGGTGAAGCCTATGGCGTTCTGATCAAGGAGCTTCAGCTCGATATGCGCTCCATCTTCGTCGTCGATGCAGACGACACGATTCGCTACGTCGAAGTGCTTGGCGAGATGACGGAGCATCCTAATTACGAGCAAGCGATCAAAGCAGTCAAAAGCTTGCTGTAATCCTCCGCTTCCTTGGAGAACAAAAGCGAGAGAAGAGTTTCGGCTCTCCTCTCGCTTTATCATCAGGCAGTGCCCACTGCCTCTATACGCTAGGCCGCTTCCTAACCATTTACTTTGTATGCCGCCAGCTTCTTGTCCAAGACAGCGAACAAATCGAGTACTACACGATAATTGGCGCCCAAATCACCTAATCCCCCGCGTGAAGCCGAGTAAATATCAACCGCCGTTCTCATCGGTCCCACGTTGATGACAGAGATAGTAATATCCATCGTCCGTCCGGTCATCGTCCGTTTCTCCATCGTGATTTCACCAACAGAAGCAACCTCATGAAGTATTTTGTACCCCTGAATCTTCTTCAATGTCGATGCGATTTCTCCCCATGCTTTATCCCGGGGCATTTGATAGTAATGCGTTTTCAATTTGGGATCTTTGGCATGATCACCGCTGGATTCAAAACTGCGAAGAATGCCGACCAATACTCGTTTGAGTGACAAGAGCGTGTTCCTCCTTTTCATGCCAACCGTTGCTCACTTATCTATAGTGTATCACTGTCCCGGAATTAACGGAAGGAAAAATGTGTCCAATAAAGAGAAACACACCTTCCATGCGAAGGGTCATTCACATGAAAGGTGGCTGAATGTCAATAGGAAAACCCGCCTATGCCGTTTGGCTCTAATGCTTCTGAACCTGCTCTGGCAGGTGGGTGTCCGCAAAAATGCTTTTGACTTCCCTTCGAGAGGGCTTGCCAGCTGCACTTCGATCTAGGACTCCCAAAGAAACAAACATTGGTTCAAAACAATGAAGCCGACACGTACATCGCAGGAAGTATTTTTATTATATAGCGCCGAGCATCAAATGTAAACTGGTACTTTGTCCCCATCATGTTAAGCGCGTACGGCAGCTTCCCGACACCTGGCAAGTCGTGCGGACTATGGACGGGAATGACGGTTCTTGTCTTCATGCTCCTGGACCAGAGTATGCTCGACTTCGTCGAAGGGCACTTCCTTGTCGGCATCCTTCTCCGGCTCTTCTTCCGCTTCCTCCTGCTCCTGCATGCGCTGATGCTGGTCCTGCATCTTCTGATAGATCGCATAGAAGTTGAAGAAAGCATAGTAAGCGATGACAGAGCCTGCGAAGAAGATGAGCAGGAACGGCCACTTGAACAAGCTGAAATATAAGATGGCACCGCTGACGACGGTCGTCATGATCATGCGGAACGGACGGAGCAGTGTCAGCAGGATGCTGTTCTTGACTAACTGAACCGTTTTCATACGATAGTGTGCCACCATCGAGAAAAAATGAAACAGCGACACGAACAAGACGATGAGCAGTCCAAGCATGATGAACCCGATCATCTGCATGGACTGGAGCTGCTTCATGTATACGGTATAATCCACATACATGATAACGAACAGAAGCGTATAGAAAATGCCGCCGACCATGGCTTGCTTATAGTTATCCTTATAACACTTGAAAAAGGTTGTGAACAATTTGACATCCGTATCTCCCATGACCCACTTGCGGCCTACCGAGAACATGGCGGCTGTCGCCGGGAAGAGCGTGAATGGGGCGCTAATCCCCATCATCCAGTTCATCGTAATCGATTCATTCGGCATGTTTTGCTGTAGGACTAGCAATTTGACCAGCAAAAAAAAGAAAAACGGGGCCGAACAGAGCAGCCATAGCACGTTCGTGACCGAAAATCGCATAATCCATTCCGAAATGCGGTAAAAGCCGCCCATTATCCCTCGAAATTCCAAGGTCATTCCCCCTCAAATACATCATGCTGTCCTATCTACTATAATACAAAGCTCCCCTGCTATGCCAGTGCCTATTTCCAGTACTCTGGGTGGTTGCCTCAGTCGCAAATGTCCCCCCGGCATATGATACTATTGTAATCCAAAACCTTTGAATGTTGTTTAAATGAATGTTGTATTAAAGGAGGTTGTAACATGAGCCACGTAGGAGGATACGGCGGTTACTGGACGTCGACAGGTACGATTCTCGTGTTGTTCATTCTGTTGGTTATCGTTAGCCGCGCCCTTATCATCTGATTCGGCGCCATAAACACAAAGAGACCGCAGTATAAGAGGCCACTGAAAAAGTCCTTCTCATGAAAAAAGGTACGGCTCCTCAAGAAAATTGAGGAGCCGTACCTTTTTTCGTTTATAATTAATGCATCATGGAAAGCAGGTGAGCGGATGATTCGACAACAACAAACCTTGGTTCTGAGTCCTTATGCGGCACTGTATGACATCGTTGTACCGAAGGACAATATGCTCCGACAAATCAATGAACTGGTTCTACTACTGCGATTAAAAGATATGAACCTGCTCGACATGCTCATCGGGTAGACAGTAGCTCTCGCGATCGAGCAGGGTATCTTAAAGAGTGTGGCCTCCAGTATAATGCGGTCTCTTTGTGTTGTCGTAATCGCATTGGCGGCTTCGGCCGTCCCAATTGACATCTATTCGTCGCGCTGGCGGCGTCCTCCATCGTTGGAGCGGCGCGGTCTGCGATCGCCGTTGCGGTCCCGGTTCTCTCCGCGGCTGCCGCCCCGATTGTCGCGGCCCTGTCCGCCACGGTTGTCCCTGCCGGAGCCTCCGCGACGATCCCCTTGGCGTCCACCCCGGTTATATGGCGCGGACAGCTTGCGTCCGCTGGAGCGCAGGTCCGGCTTGCGACGCTTCACGCGAATCGGCTCTTCCGGCGTTAGTGAAATCTGGACATCCTTCTTCTCGCCCGTCAGCAGCTTGAAGGCTGCGGACAGCAAACGCACTGAATCATACTGCTCGAGCAGATGAATCGCAATGCCCTTGTATTCGTTCAAATCGGTATCCTTCAGCATTTCCATCAGGCGTTCGGCAACGACGCGCTGCTTGCCCTCGATCGCATCCGCCAGCGTCGGTATCGGCTTGCGCGGGATGCGGTGCCGGGTAACCCGTTCGATGAAGTTCAGATGATCGATCTCGCGCGGCGTAACGAACGACCAGGCGCTGCCTTCCTTGCCCGCTCGGCCGGTACGGCCGATGCGGTGCACGTAGGATTCCGGATCCTGCGGCAGGTCGAAGTTGATGACATGGGTAACCCCGGAGACGTCCAAGCCCCGGGCAGCCACGTCGGTAGCGACAAGCACATCGATGCTGCCGTCGCGGAATTTACGCATGACGTTGTCACGCTGGTTCTGGGACAGATCTCCGTGCAAGCCGTCAGCGGAATAGCCGCGCTTCTGCAGTGCTTCAGACAGTTCGTCGACACGACGCTTCGTGCGGCCGAATACGATCGCCAACTCCGGCGACTCCATGTCGAGCAAGCGGCTCAACGCATCGAACTTCACCCGTTCAGGCACTTCGATATAGGCTTGTTCGATCAGCGGAGCGCTTACCTGCTTCGGTATGACGGAGACATGCTCGGGATCACGCAGGAATTGATTCGCCAGCTTCTGGATGTTCGGCGGCATCGTGGCCGAGAACAGCATCGTCTGGCGCTCTTCCGGCACGAGACTCAGAATCGACGTGATGTCTTCCATGAAGCCCATGTCGAGCATCTCGTCCGCCTCGTCCAATACGACGGTCTGGACATCGTTCAGACGAATCGTCTTGCGGTTAATGTGATCCAGCAAGCGGCCCGGCGTTCCGATAATAATCTGCGGGTGCTTCTTTAGTGCCCGTATCTGTCGGCCAATATCCTGTCCGCCGTAAATCGGCAGGGAACGAACTCCTTTGAATCGGGTCAGCTTGCCGATCTCTTCGGCTACCTGAATGGCTAGCTCGCGGGTAGGGGTCATTACGAGAGCAACCACTCGCTCTTCCGACGGGTCAATTTTAGAGATAAGCGGAATTCCAAATGCGGCGGTCTTGCCTGTTCCTGTCTGAGCCTGTCCAATCAAGTCACGTCCCATCATTGCTACCGGGATCGCTATTTCTTGAATCGGAGTGGCTTCTTCAAACCCTAATTCCGTAATCGCTTGAAGCAATTTCGGCTCCAGGCCGAGTTCTACAAATGTCTTCAATATATTCATACTCCTTCATTGTGGACAATCCACAGCCTTGTATGTATTCTTAAGTAGCGAAACAATGGTGACGAAAGACACTTCCAGCCATTCGTCTTCTCATATACAATGCGGAGGGGTCCTGCACGGCGGACCTCCACCCTGTAATCATATTATGGACATCGTGGGTAACATAAGCCTACTCAAGAATATCCAGCATATTATAACACAAATGATTGAAAGAATACCAGTTCCGAACTAACCAATACTACCTCATGAGGTGACATCACGTTGAAGCGAATTTTTCACTGCATCATCATCATTATCGGCGCCGCCTGCATCGCCGCCTCCTTCAATCTGTTCCTGCTCCCGCACCATTTGCTCAGCGGCGGGTTATCGGGCGTATCGCTCGTAACGAATTACTTGACCGGCTGGAATACAAGCGTCTTGTATTTCACCTTTAACCTTCCGATCCTGACCTGGGGCTGGTTCGTACTGGGCAAGCGATTCATCGGGTACAGCATTCTCAGCGTCACCGCCACGACCTGGCTGCTGACCGTCATTCCCGTCCATTCGGTGACCAATGAGCCGCTGCTTGCCGCTGTATTCGGCGGGACGCTCGTCGGGATCGGAAGCGGAATCTCGCTGCGCGTCGGCGGCTCGTCCGGCGGCTTCGACATCATCGGATCGATCGTGACCCGCTATCGCGATTTCTCGATTCAGAACATCCTGCTCGTGTTGAACGGCGCCGTTATTTTCTCGCACGGATACATAGCTCAGGAATGGGAACTTGTCCTCTATTCCATGGTGTCCATCTTCACGACGGGCAAGGTCATCGGCACGATTTACATCAACCATTACAAGGTGACCGTCTTTATCATTACCCGGGAGAAGGAAGCGCTTATCAACAAGCTGCTCTGTCTTCCGCATGGCGTAACCGTGATCAAAACGCGGGGCGCGTTCACCGATATCGAGAAGGATATGCTCATGACCGTGACGACACGCTACGAGCTGCCCGATCTGAAGCGCAGCATCATGGAGATCGATCCGAAGGCGTTCGTCAATATCGTGGAAACGGTCGGCGTTATCGGCAATTTCCGCCGCCCGCAGTCAAAGTAATCGTCCTGCGTCCAACAATGATCGAAGCCTGCCCCTAACCGAGGGCAGGCTTCGATCATCTTATGAATCCATCCGGACAACCTGCGATTTTAGAGGGCGCGCCGTTTTTTTCTCGAATACGCGGTACTCGTCGCGAACCCATTCTATCCGTTGTTTATGAACAGGCGATATCGCTGTTCCACCCTCAAAGTTATGGAAGACGTCAATTTCAGGCATTTCCGTCTCCAGCGCAATAACAAAATCCGGCTAACCGCATCGGATACAGTCAGCCGGATGTAATACGAGAGCCTAAGAGACGGATATGCAGCCCGTTCCCTTATTGAGACAGGCGGGTTGCCAGGTCGTACAGCTCCATATTGAATTCTTTCTTCGTATTGACAACCTTGTCGATGTCGGTCGCCACCAGTTCGCCGCAGATCATGCCGCACGCCTTGCCGGAGTCGCCCTCCATCAGCTTGCGGACCGCGAAGTCGCCAAGGCGGCTTGCCAGAATCCGGTCCGAGGCGGTCGGCGCTCCGCCGCGCTGGATATGTCCCAACACCGTAACGCGAGGTTCGACAGTCGGACATCGCTCGATGATGCCTTGGGCCACGTCTTCACCGCGTCCTACCCCTTCAGCGACGATAACGATGCTGTGGCGCTTGCCTGCTTCGAAGTTATACTTCATCCGCTGGGCCACTTCATCGATATCGAACGGCACTTCCGGAACTAGAATGGATTCCGCGCCGCTGGCCACACCGGCATACAACGCGATGTCGCCGCAGTGGCGGCCCATAACTTCGACGACAGAGGAGCGCTCATGGGAACTCATCGTGTCGCGCAGCTTGTTCACCGCATCTACCACGACGCTGACGGCCGTATCGAAGCCGATCGTATAGTCGGTATAAGAGATGTCATTATCAATCGTTCCTGGAAGGCCCATCGTCTTGATTCCCAGCTTACTGAGCTTGTTCGCGCCTTGATAGGAGCCGTCACCGCCGATCACGATCAAGCCGTCGATGCCGTGAGCGCGCAGAATGTCTGCTCCCTTGCGCTGGCCTTCCTCCGTACGGAATTCCTGACAGCGTGCCGATTGCAGAATCGTGCCGCCGCGCTGGATAATATCTCCGACGCTCCGCAGATCCATCGGACGAATATCCTGATTCAGGAGGCCTTGATAGCCGCGCTGAATACCGAACACCTCGATTCCATTGAATAAGGCTGCCCGCACCACTGCGCGAATCGCCGCGTTCATACCTTGGGAGTCTCCCCCACTCGTCAGGATAGCAATTTTTTTGACATCAGACATGTTGTTTCCTCCTAGTTCTCCTTATGCGTATGCGTATGTTTACGTATCCAACGACTGTTCACCCAGAAGAACAACCGCATCAACGGACTATTCCGCATCAATCGCCGGCATACGTCCTGCACCTCAGCTTGGTCTCGTACTTTAGGATCGGACAGATACAGCGCCAGAAGTCCTTCAATAATCATCCGGTGGAACCGTTCCTCCGGCAGCTTCCTCACCTGCTCCTTCGCCGCTTCCGCGATATGGCCAATCCGGTTCACGACCGTAGATTGGTTCGGGTAGTAATGGCAGAAATTCAGATCTCCGCCCACCCGGTCTTCCTCCTGATCAATCAAATAATCGAGCAGAATGTGAAGCCCGCATACATATGGAAAATAAGCTTCCCGGATGAGTCCGGCATCCTCCCTCGAACGCAAGCCATCTAAAGATGCGGCGAACAATTGGAACACGCCAAGAGTAGAGCCCGTCGCTGCGGCGAACTCATTCCACGTCAATTCCGGGAACTTAGTCTCATAGTCCCGCCACCAAACGAGCAGCGCTTCTTTCCGCTTCGCCGGATCGATATGCTTGTACACCTGAAGATCGGTATACAACCCAACAAGCCAGATGATATCCGCGCGGGCGGCTTCGTAGCCGGGAAGCTGAGCGATACAGGTCCGGCACTTCTCCACCAGTCCCAGCAAATACCCGCCGTCATCCTTGTCTTCTCTCAGAGCATAGTAGTCTGCAAGCGGGCGCTCGGGCTGAACTGCATCCAGCATCGATTGGTGTAGAAGCCGGAAATCATCCGGATCCAGTGAGGTGCTGCGGTCACACAGATTATCTAAATAATCGCTTATCGTTTGAAAAGCTACAATCAACGGAATCATGATACCACGCTTCTCCGGCCGGATGGCAGCGTATACCGCGCCGCCCTGACAGTGAAACTGCTTCGTGGCGATGCTGGCCAAGGCCTGTCTGCGCAGTTCTTCGTTCGGAATATTCTCTGCCCACGCCCGCCAGGTATCCAGTTCGGAACGTACCCCCGGCAGTATGTATTTATATACGCGGTACATGAGCCGCAACGGCCCTCTTGGAGCCACTGAACGGCTAAGCTTGTGATGGTCCAAGAATAACCTCCCGTTCTCCAGTCCTCCACCAGTGGATGCACTCATTTTAGCCAAAACTATTATATTACGAAGTGACTCATTGCACAAACCTTCCCGCGCCGATTTGACTAACTGTGCAGAAGCGACTTTTGCAGTTACTGTATCATTACGGGCCTGGAAAGTAAATGTCATCTGTCGTGAATCTCGCCCCGCATCCCGTAAAAGCATGATATACTATAGCATGCTTTTACTGATGTAATGCTCTTGACTTCGTGGAGGGAACCATCATGTCGCAACTGGTTGTGAAGAACCGTGACGCCCATTGGCTGCGTGCCTTTACCTTTTCCATCTATATGGCGTCATCTGTAGTCGTATCCTATTTGCCGCTTTATTATCAGGCACTTGGGTTTACAAGCGTTCAGATTGGATTGCTCTATTCCATCGGACCGCTTATCTCCATCGTATCCAATCTGTTCTGGGGCTTAATCAGCGATCGGCTCGGCACCTTGAAAAAAGTACTTATTCTGTTGCTGTGCGCCCAAATCATCCTGTCGCTTATACTTAGTCAATTCGCTTCTTTCGGGGCAGTTGTCCCGATTCTTATTCTGTTCTATTTCTTTTATTTTCCGATATTCCCGCTGAACGACAGCTTCTCTATCGTGACGGCGCAAGATCAGGGCAAGAGCTTCATCGGCATCCGGGTGTTCGGCTCGATCGGATTCGCCGCCGCCGCCCTGCTGTTCGGCATGGTGCTGCGTGCAGCAGGCGCCATCTATACGGTATCGGTGGTCGTATTCATCGGCGTCTTGTCGCTCGGCACCGCCTTCTTCCTGACGGACAAGCGGTCATCGATGAAAAAAATGGAGTTCTCCGGGCTGTGGGCCGTCCTCAGACAGCGCGAGGTACTGTTGTTCTTCCTGTTCGTGCTGCTGCTCGCGATCGCGCACCGGTTGAACGAGGCGTTCCTTGGAGTGACGCTGACCGGACTCGGCGCAGACGAATCGCTCGTCGGCTGGGCCTGGATGCTGTCGGCCGTGAGCGAGATTCCGATCTTCTTCCTGCTCAATGCCTTCGGCGATCGCTTCAAGGAGCTCCCGCTGCTCGCTTTCTCCGGATTGGCCTATGCGATCCGGCTGCTGCTCGTGGCCAATCTGCAGGTCCCTGGCGCAATCGTGGCGACGCAGTTGATGCATAGCGTGTCCTTCGGCATTTTTTATTTTGTCGCCGTCCGTTATATTAGCCAGGTTATTCCCGAAGAAACCCGTTCCACGGGACTCGCGCTCTATACGATCGTATGGTCGAGCATCGCCGGTCTGCTGAGCGGCACGTTCGGAGGCATGCTGCTTGAAGCGAATGGCAAAGACATGGTCTTTCATGTCGGAGCGGCATTCGCTGTCGCCGCCTGTACAGGCTTCCTCGCGATGGCTGTTCATTCCCGCTATGCCGAGACAGGGACACGATGGCCGAGGAGCCGCCGATAAGTTAAGGCAAGATGGCGAATTCCACTGCGCAGACCGACGGCCCCAGGAAGCCGGAAATCGTTGCAATCCGACATAGCGGCCCGTATAATATGTTCAGGCCTTAGTACGTGGTACTAAATGATATATGGACGTTTTAAACAACCTCATATGAAGCGAAGGAGAAATGATACGATGACGTTATATGATACTGTGAAGGAAGTCATTCACAGCCGCCGAAGCGTCCGCCGCTTCACGGAGCAAGCCGTCGCCGTCGAAGACGTGAAGGAACTGATCGACTGCGCGCGGTATGCCCCAAGCGACACGAACTCGCAGACATGGGAATTCATTGCGGTCATGAACCGGGAGCGGATTCGGCAGATAGAGCAACTGACCTGGGCCGCGCTGCACGCCAAGGCGGCTGAAGCGGAAGTGCGGGGCCTGTCCAAGGAAGCGCGCCTGCTCGTCAAATCGTTCGGCCCCTATGCCACCGCCTTCTCCGACGCGCCCGTCCTGATCGTTGGAGTGGCGACGCCTTATACGTCCAAGTTCCGTGATCGGATCTTCGATCCGGTTCAACTCGTTCCGAAGACCGTATGGGAGGAAGAGGGCATGAAGAGCAGCTGCCTCGCGCTGCAAAATCTGATGCTTGCCGCCCATGCCCGCGGATTGGCGACCTGCCCGATGACCGGACCCGTGCTGCTCGCCGCCGAGCCGATGAAGTCGTTGCTCGACATTCCGTCGGACCGGCAGGTCAATATGGTGCTCTCGCTTGGTTATGCCGCAGATACGCCGGCCAAGCTTCCACGTAAGCCGGTGGAAGAGATTCTCCGCATTGTCGAGTAACCGGGCGCGATGGTTCCAGCCTTCTATATCCAATCGGTCGGGGCCATAACGTTGCATCGAATCCGGCAGCAGCATTCGTTCCTGCTCATCAAACCGATCAAAAAACAGTCCTGACCTCTCCGGTCAGGACTGTTGGGTAGTGCTATTGTACACTATTTATAAATGAAGGGCCCGCCGAGGGCATCTCATTATAATTTAATGACATTAGCAGCTTGTGGACCACGGTTTCCTTCGGAAATTTCGAATTCTACCGCTTGGCCTTCATCCAAGCTCTTGAATCCATCGCCTTGGATTGCGGAGTAGTGCACAAATACATCGTCACCGTCTTCCACTTGAATAAACCCGTAGCCTTTTTCTGCGTTAAACCATTTTACAGTACCTTTCAAAGTCAAAACCTCCTCACATAATCCACCCTTACAGGTGAATAATGTCATTATACTGGAGGCATATATGGAACGCAACTTTTTTTTGCCAATTCAATTTGATTTTCGCTTACGGCCTGGGTTATCATGATCCATACAAGGATGCGACACGTTGGCAGGCGCTGAATGAAAGCCCTGTCCCCGCGACGTAGAAATGAGGTTTTCATTATGATAAAGAAGCATGTCATTTACAAGCATGATAAATGGAACATGATGACGGTCGAAGTGCAGGGCCGTCATATCGTATTGCGCGAGATATCCGATCAATGGGGAGAAGAGTGCCATAACTTCCTTAGCCGTCCATCACTGATGCAGTGGGTAGAGCGGCGCTTCCCGAAGGAAGACTATCCAGGCAAGGAAGAAGAGTGGCAGGGCATCATGGATGCGTTCAAGCAAGTCTAAGCTTACTTCGCTTCCTAGGCATGATATCCGTTCGATAAAGGCAGGTCGCTTATGAATTCGTCAACCCATATTATTTTCATCATTTTGGCATTCTCGCTCGGAGCGATAATTGTATGGAAAAAGGAGAGCGTGCCGCCTGCCCTTCGCCGCCCGATGGCTATCGCGGCACTCCTGTTCCTCGCCTTTGCCTTTTTCCTGATCGTGTATTCCATCTGGACCGCCGGCGCCTAGACCAGCGACATCCGGAAGAACGTGTTAGACTCTCCCCCTGCCGGCCATACTATTGAAGTATGTTCAACAAGTCACGTTACGCTGGCTTTGTGAACCACAACGACAAGTATGAATCCGGAATAATTCAGGGGGGTTCGGATGAATCGGCAACGTATCCTTAGTATGCTCACCGTCATCTCGGTATTGAGTTCGACATTGGTTCCGGCTTCCGCCATTTCCCGTCGGGAAACGATGGCCCGCACAGCCGCCAATTCATCGAATCCATCGCAACAACCATTTATGAGGAGGCTACATATGCAGCAATTGATGAAACGCTCGGAAGTTCCGCAGGAATACCGCTGGAAGCTGCAAGACCTGTTCGGCTCCCGGGCGGAATGGGATAAGGAATACGAACTCGTGCTTCAATTGGTCGATAAAATGAAGCAATACCACGGCAAGCTGAATGAAGCCGCCGCGCTCAAGGCATGCTTTGAGCTGGAAGACGATATTTCCCTACATGTAGAACGTTTATATGTGTACGCTAACATGAGACATCACGAGGATACTGCCGATCCAGTCTATCAGGCGCTATCTGAGAAATCGAAGCAGTTGTCCGTCAAGCTCAGCGAAGCGCTGTCCTTCCTTACGCCAGAGGTTCTGTCCTTATCCGACGAGGAGTTGGATCGCCTGATTGCCGATCCTTCCCTGGCCGCCTACCGCTTCACGCTCGTCGAGATGAAGCGCCAGAAGTCCCATGTGCTGAACAAAGGCGAAGAAGCGCTGCTCGCGCAGGTCGGCAATATGTCGAAAGCGCCGGAGACGATTTATAGCATGCTGAACAACGCAGACATGAAGTTTCCGAAAGTCAAAAATGAAAAGGGCGAGGAAGTGGAAATGACGCATGGCCGTTACATCCAATTCCTGGAGAATCCCAACCGCGACGTGCGCCGGGCCGCTTTTGAAGGCGTCTACACTACATACCACAAGCAGCGCAACACGATCGCGGCGACGCTAAGCGCCAACGTGACCAAAAACTTGTTCTACGCGCGGACGCGCAAGTATTCGTCCGCCCTGGAAATGTACCTGTTCGGCGACAATATTCCGAAAGAGGTATACAGCAATCTGATCCATACGATTCACAAGCATTTGCCGCTCATGCGCCGGTACATGAAGCTTCGCAAGCAGCTGCTTCAGGTCGACGAGCTTCATATGTACGATCTGTTCGCGCCGGTGGTCGAAGAGTTCGACATGAATATCACGTTCGAGGAAGCGAAAAAGATCGTCAGGGAGAGCCTGAAGCCGCTCGGCGAGAATTACCTAGCGACGCTCCAGGAAGGCTTCGACAACGGCTGGATCGACATATACGAGAATGAGGGCAAGCGAACGGGCGCTTACAGTTGGGGCGCTTACGGCACCCACCCGTACGTGCTTCTGAATCATAAAGACAATCTGAACAGCATGTTCACGCTCACCCACGAGATGGGCCATGCGCTGCATTCGTACTACTCGGACAACAATTTGCCATACCGCGACGCGCAATACACGATCTTCCTCGCGGAAGTGGCATCGACGCTGAACGAGGCGCTGCTGATGGATTACATGCTGAAGAAGACGAATGACAAGAAAGAAAAAATGTATTTGCTCGCCTACTATATTGATCAATTCCGCACAACGGTGTTCCGTCAGACGATGTTCGCCGAATTTGAATTGCTCATTCATGAGCATGCCGAGAAGGGCGAGGCGCTGACGCCGCAGCTCCTGTGCGAAATCTACTATGATCTGAACAAAAAGTATTATGGCGACGATATGATTGTCGATCAAGACATCGAGATGGAATGGGCTCGTATCCCGCATTTCTATACGAGCTTCTATGTGTACAAATACGCAACCGGCTTCTCGGCGGCACAAAGCTTCGCGAAGCAGATTCTCGATGAAGGTCAGCCGGCGGTTGACCGCTACCTCGGCTTCTTGAAAAGCGGCGGAAGCGATTATTCGATCAACATTCTTCACAAAGCCGGAGTGGACATGTCTGCGCCTGCGCCGATCGAGGAAGGCATGAGCCTGCTGGAATCTCTGATTGAAGAAATGGAAAAGATGGCGGCGGAAACATAAACAGGACGGAATGGCGGCTTCCCTTTGGCGAATCCGCCATTTCCTTTTGGCTATAGACGGCTTGTCTATCTGCCGAAAATGCCTACATACGTTTGAACCCAGGAGCCGGGAGCAAGTGAGAACTCGCCTTGTTACAGAAGGAGTCGAATATTATACTGGAGGATAGATATATAGAAATCATGAGGAGGATGCCTGATGCGCATTCAATGGTCCTTGATAGCAGGGCTCATCTTCGCTTTGATTACCGCCATCTTCGCCGTAATCAACGTGAATCCGGTACAAGTCAATCTGTTGTTCGGCACCTTTGAAGTGCCGCTCATCTTATTGATTCTCGGCTGCACGCTGCTGGGCGCCATCATTGTTGGCTCCTACAGCATCTATCTTCAATACCGATCGCAGAAGAAAATTCAACAGATGGAGCAGCAGCTTGCCCGACTGGCACCGGAGGCAGAAGTAACGGAAGCGGAAGTGCCGCTCCCGCCGGCCAACGAGGAGGTTCGAGGATCTGCCGCCGAGAGGCAAAATCAGGATGACTTGACATAGCGGCTTGCTTTCGGCTAACCGTTCCGGCTTATTTCCCAATATTGAGGAGGCATTCGTACGATGAATCAACACTCCCTGTCATCCCAACCACTGCGCGCTGATATTGATGAGAACTATGTCGCTTCCGTGCTGATGGAATTGCTGAACACCCCGTCTCCGACGGGCTACACCCATCACATCATGAAGCGGATTGAAGTTGAAGCTGCGCAGTTCGGTTACTCCTTCGAGCTGACGCGCAAAGGTTGTGGCCTCATTCGCGTTCCCGGAGCGAACCGCGACAGCGGCAAGGTCATCGGCCTGTCCGCTCACGTCGATACGCTGGGCGCCATGGTCCGTTCGGTTCATAGCGACGGCACGCTTCGCCTCACTTCCATGGGCGGATTCATGATGCAGTCGATGGAGAATGAATACTGCCAAATTCATACCCGCAGCGGCAAAGTCTATACGGGTACAATCATGAGCAATCATCCGTCCGTGCACGTATACTCCGATGCCCGCGACTACCGCCGCGAGGAAGCGAACATGATCGTGCGTATCGACGAACCGGTGAACTCGAAGCAGGATACGGAGCAGCTCGGCATCCGCACCGGGGATTACGTATCGTTCGACGCCCGCTCAGTGCGGCTTCCGAACGGCTATATCAAATCCCGCCATCTGGATGACAAGGCGAGCGTCTCCGCCCTGTTCGGCATGCTGGAGAGCATGATGCGCACAGGTTGGAAGCCTCTCCATGACACCGTCATCTTCATTACGAATTATGAAGAAATCGGCCATGGCGCTTCGTACATTCCCCAGGAAATAACCGAAATGATAGCCATCGATATGGGGTGCATCGGCAATGATCTCGCCTGCAAGGAAACCGACGTATCGATCTGCGCCAAGGATTCGTCCGGCCCTTACGACTACATGATGACGGGCCGGTTGATTGCTTTAGCTGAACGGGAAGGAATCGATTATGCCATTGACGTCTACCCGCACTACAGTTCGGATGCGTCCGCGGCGCTGCGGGGGGGCAACAATATTCGCGCCGCGCTTATCGGTCCGGGCGTGCATGCGTCCCATGCGATCGAGCGCACGCATATGAAGGCTGTGCTGAACACGGCCCGGCTCTCTGCCGCGTATATTACCGAAGCATAAGACTGGGGACGGACGCTGCGGGAGGAGGGTGCTCTCCCCTGTCTTCGTTCGGGGTAGGGCCCGCCTGCCCGAGCGCTACCGACATTCCGGAGCACGCAATCTGCCAGTAAGGATGCTGGCACATGAGAAACCTACATGAAGGAGGAATTGGGATGAAAGAACAATTCTCTGCCCTGGTCGTCGACCGGACTGCGGACGGCAATGTCCTCGCAGCCGTTCGCGAGCGGACGCTTGCCGATCTGCCGGACGGTAGCGTGGCGATCCGCGTGGCCTATTCCAGCGTCAACTTCAAGGATGCCCTCGCCTGCTCGGCAGACGGGCATATCGTCAAGAGCTACCCGTTCGTGCCGGGCATCGACCTATCCGGCATCGTCGCCGCCAGCGACGATCCGCGCTTCACGCCGGGACAACGCGTCCTCGTTACCGGATATGAACTCGGTGTGTCGCATTTCGGCGGACTAAGCGAATATGCGCGGGTTCCCGGCGATTGGATCGTGCCGGTGCCGGAAGCGCTAAGCCTGCACGATGCGATGGCCTTCGGCACAGCCGGCCTGACGGCGGCAATGGCTGTCGAGCGCCTGGAGCGGCACGGCTTGCGCCCTGACAGCGGCCCAGTGCTCGTCACCGGCGCCAGCGGCGGCGTCGGCTCGCTGGCGATCGCCATGCTGGCGCAGCTTGGCTGCGAAGTCGTCGCAGCCACGGGCAAGCCGGAGCGGAGCGATGCGCTCCGGCGCCTCGGAGCCGCCAGCGTCGTATCCCGCGACGATTGGCGGCCGGAACGCCCGTGCGCGCTGGACAAGCAGCGCTGGGCGGGCGTCGTGGACGTCTGCGGAGGCGGCATTCTGGCCGCTGCAGTCGCTTCCACGAAGTATGGCGGCGCTGTAGCCGCCACGGGCATGACGGCTGGCGGGGATTGGCCCGCCAGCGTATTTCCGTTCATCCTGCGGGGCATCACGCTCTACGGCATTGATTCCGTCTATGCGCCGCATGAGCTGCGGTTGAAGCTGTGGAGCCGCATGGCCTCCGATTGGCTCGATGCCGTACGCTTCGATGGCTGGGTGCAGGAGCTCCAACTGGAGGAAGTGCCGGTCTACGTGCGAACCATGAAAGAAAGCGGCATCTATGGCCGCGCCGTCGTCCGCCTGAGCGGAGACGGGGAATAGAACGTGAACCCCGGGCTGATGGTTCGCGTTCCTTTCACAACAAGCAACAGATCGAGCGAATCCCCTGCTCGGTCTGTTTTTCGATATGCGTGCCATGGCTAGCATCGGGCCTTCGGCAGTCGTCTACGCCCGGCCCTGTTCATACAGGATAAGGGAAGGGCGAGGCGCAGGATGCGCCACAGGGAATAGGCGGGCGTTGCCTCCCTTTGCTTCTATTTCTCCTTCTGCTTCTCCGCCTCGATCTGTTCCGCCAACTCACTCAAATAAGTCCACCGCTCCAGCAGAGATGCAAGCCGCTGCTGAACCTCGCTTACTTCCTTCATCAATTCCTGCAGCCGTACCGAATCGCTGAACGCCAACTCCATATCCCGCTGGGTCTGCTGAATGCGCTCCTCTGCCTCCATAATATCGTCTTCAATCCGCTCATATTCGCGCTCTTCCTTATAGGACATTTTCAGTCTCGGTTTCCGTTCCGGCCGTTCCGCTTTGCCGGCTGAGGCTGATTCCGTCGGCGTCTGCGCCTTCGGCTCGCCGGACTCCTTCCCGTGCCGCGACTTCCATTCGATATACTCGCTATAGTTCCCGACATGCTGGCGGACGGCGCCATGTTCGAACGACCAGATCCGTTCAGCAACCCGATCAAGGAAATAGCGATCATGAGAGACCGCGATGACGACGCCCGGGAACTCGTCCAAATAATCTTCCAGTACGGCGAGCGTCTGCACATCCAAATCGTTCGTCGGCTCGTCGAGCAGCAGTACATTCGGCGCTTCCATCAGCATCCGAAGCAGCTGCAGGCGTCGCTTCTCTCCCCCGGACAGCTTGCCGATCACCGTCCACTGCATCGCAGGCTCGAACAGGAACCGTTCCAGCATTTGGGCCGCCGTAATCACATGGCCATCGGCCGTGTGAACCGTCTCGGCCGCTTCGCGGATATATTCGTTCACCCGCAGCGACTCGTCCAGCTCCGCATGCTCCTGGGTGAAGAAGCCGATGCGGACGGTCGGCCCAAGCACGATCGAACCGCCGCTAGGCTCGCGCTCGCCGGCAATGATGTGCAGCAACGTCGACTTCCCGCTTCCGTTCGGGCCGATAATGCCGATTCGGTCCTCCGGTACGGCGATATAGCTTAGTCCCTGGAACAGCGACCGATCCGGCAGTCTGGCCTCGAGTTCGTGCAGCTCCATTATTTTTTTCCCGAGCCGGGCGGAGGCTGCCGAGATGTCCACTTGCCCGTTCTGCCCCGGTCCCTCCTGCTTCTGCAGTGCCTCGAAGCGATCGATCCGGGCCTTCTGCTTTGTCGTGCGCGCTCTCGCGCCGCGCCGGATCCAGGCCAGCTCCTGGCGAAGCAGGTTCTGACGCTTGTCCTCTGACGCCGCTTCCCGCGCCTCGCGGTCTGCCTTTAGCTCCAGAAAGCGCGAATAATTGGCTTCATATAAGAACACCCGTCCTCGATCCAGCTCTACAATCCGGTTCGCTACCCGATCCAAGAAATAGCGGTCATGCGTAATCATCAGCAGCGCACCGCTTCGCTTCTGCAGCATCGTCTCCAGCCACGTGACCGTGTCGTTGTCGATATGGTTCGTCGGCTCGTCAAGCAGAAGCAGATCCGACGGATGGATCAGCGCCGCCGCGAGGGCGACGCGCTTGCGTTGGCCGCCAGACAACTCCCCCATCTTGGCTCCGAACTGATCCAGCCCAAGCCGGGACAGAATCGACTTCGCCTCGCTCTCCAACTGCCATGCCTGCAGCCGATCCATATCATCGGTCGCCCGGATGAATGCAGCCTGCGCCGCTTCATCGTCCGGCCGCTCAGCAGCCCATTCCAGCGCTTCTGTATATACGCGCACCGCAGTCATGTCGGGAGCATCTCCGCCCAATACCTGATCCAGAATGGTCGCCTCCGGATCGAATTCAGGCTCCTGCGGCACGAAGCGGATCGTCATCCGGCTTGCGGCCAGCACTTTTCCTTGCTCGGGCTGCTCCCACCCCGCTATTGTACGCAGGAAGGTCGATTTCCCCGTCCCGTTGACGCCGATAATGCCGAAGCGATCCCCTTCTTCAATGCCGAAGGATACGTCCTGGAACAATATTTTATCGCCATAGCTTTTGCCCAGCTCTTCAATCGTCATGATGTACATCTTGCGTTCCCCCATTCCCGTCCTATCTGCTTCCCCTGGCGCTTCGGCATGCCCCGCATGCCACAGCCAAAGGGGAGAACCGACGGTTCTCCCCATCATCTACTGCTACGAATATATCACGAGATCGGCAAGTTGTCGATTTGGCTCCCCCCTGCCTAACGGCGGCTTAGCCTCCGGCCAGCAACCAGATGAGACAGGAGACGGCCGCGCCGGCGCAGGAGCAGAGTAGATTCACCCGATCGTTGTTAAGCCGGCGGTAGCCGCGCACGAGCTTCGTTGCACTTCCGCAATGCGAGGTCCGTTCTGTGTTTGCATCGCATTGCGGACAGCGGTAGCCTGCCTGCCATGTCGCGCCCAGCAGGGAGTCGAGCAAGGACCCGGCCAATCCCCCCAGCGTCCCGGCAATCAGCAGGACGGCCAGCGTACGGAAAGACGTCTCCGATCCAATCTGTAGCGGATCGAACAGCAGGAAGACGACTGCGGCCACCCCGATAACGAAGGCGCCCGCCGCCGACGCCGATGTCCCAAGCAGAGACATGCCGCCGGACGTCCCCGGCGGAACGACCCGGCCGGTTGCGATCGATCGCGGCGGGCGGCGGCTCAGACTGCCGATCTCGGTCGCCCATGTATCGGCGTTCACCGAAGCCATCGCCCCGACGAATAGGGCGACCCAGACGGGATGGGGCGCGATAATATCGGCAAGACAAAGAAGCAGCCCCAAGCCTCCATTGGCGAGCACCTGCCCTGCATCCCGGGTCCCTGATTTTTCATAATTGTCCTCGAAGCGCCCCTTCGCCTTTTTCTTCCACTTGGACCATAGCGTTGACGTCACAAAAAAAGTAAGCAGCAATCCGCCCCAGATAATCGCCCCGCTCCCGCAATAGATCGTTCCCATCACGATGGCTGCTGCGGCGCCGGATCCGGTTAACGACTGCTTCCACCATGCAACCCCGGCCACCAGCAGGCTCCCCAGCAGCCCGATGATCCAGGGGTACCAGCTCATATGCCATCCGACTGCTTCTTGTATCAATCGCACTCCTCCTAGCCCGCCGGTCCATTCTGCGCCGCGATGACGCAGGAGCCAAGCAGTTTTCCGTCCCAGCTTACTTCCAGGCGATCCCCTGCCTGCACCGGTCCGACCCTGCCGGCGTTCCCGTGAAGAGGAGATCTCCTTCTCCGAGCCCATAATGACGGGCCGTATATTCAATCAGCGTATCGAGAGAGAACAGCATCTCCTCAACGCGTCCCTCCGCGTCGATGGATACTTGCTCCGATAGGTTCTCCAGCCGCTGCAGCACGGCCTGCCCCGCTTCCCCTTCAAGCGGAACGGCTTGCCCCAGTTCGGTATAGAACGGAATGACGGCCAGCTCGCATTTCCCCTGATCCGTGCATTCCGCCTGCAAAATGACTGTCTCCCAGGTCGCGGGCTGCATGGCCCGTGTAAAAATAAAGTTTCCCAAACTGTATGCGATCCATTTGCCCTTGTACTGCTCCAGACCTTGTAGGACGTGGGGATGTCCTCCCACGATCAGATCGGCGCCCGCATCAATATACAGGCGGGCCAGTTCCCGCTGGTAGTCCTCCGGGAAGTCCACCTTCTCCTTCCCCCAATGCGCAATGACCACGACGAGATCGGCCTCCTCCTTCGCCTTCGCAACCGCTTCAGCTGCCTTCTCCTTCATCCCGTCATAGGTCGTCGCCAGCCCCGGCTTGTTCTTGCCCGCATACCAGCTCACTTCTGGAACGACGCGGGTGAAGCCGAGGAAGGCGAGCTTGATGCCCTGGCTCTCGAACATGACCGGCGTGAAGGCTTCCTCGGCATTATGCCCTGCCCCGACGTAAGGAAGATGAACGTCCTTCAGCGCGGCGAACGTATCCAGCAGCCCTTCTTCCCCTTGATCCATCGAATGGTTGTTGGCCAGGTTAACGACGTCAATGCCTGCTTCGATCATCGCCTGTGCCATCTGCGGCGATGACTTGTAGACGAATTCCTTGTCCTTAGCCGGGACTCCCCGCACCGTCAGCGGCGTCTCCAGATTGACCGCGGCGATATCCGCTTCCTGGAACCATCGCTTGGCGTGTACAAAAGGAAAGTCGTATCCATGCACCTTCACGACATCTTCGACGCGTCCGGCCGTCATCACGTCGCCGGCGAAGGCAAGGCGGACGCGCGGCTCTTCCTTTGGCTCGCTCCCTGGAAGAGACGCATCCTGATCGGGATGCTCCGTATCCGCGCCCGCCCCTTGGTTGGCGGCGGCGCCGGGGGACGAACCATCTGACGCATCCGCCGGCAGCCCGCGCGCCGGCGGATGCGGCCATGTCGCCTGTTCGCTAAAGAGCCATCCCTGCTGCCAACCGGCGTAGGCCGTGCCGGCGACGATGGCCGCCAGCACGATATTCAGGACAAGCAGCGGGCGGCGCCGTCTCTTTCGCGCGCGCCCTTCGCGTACCTTCCGCGATGGTCTCAATGTTTTGCCCCTCCGCCCGATTTTTGCAAATATATCTCATTATAACGCGTAGCCGTGCTTCCGCGCGGCTTCTCTATTGAAATCTGTCACGTTCCCTCTGGTCCGGCATGTCCGGTTATCCCGCCGTTCCAGCAGCGGCATCTTGGGCTGGCGCCTCTACTTCCGTACTCATGGCCTGCATCGCACTAACAACCGCCGCTTCCGCCGCATCGCGGCCGCTACGGACGCAGTCAGGCATGCCGACACCTTCATACGGCTGTCCGGCCAGGAATACGCCCGGCAGCACGCGCCCAACCTCGTCCCTCAACGAGCGGATCGCTTGCACATGGCCGACCGGATACTGTGGCATCGAGTGGCGAAGGCGCGTAATCTCGACGAACTCCGGATCGATATCGAGTTCAAGCAGTTCCCGCAATTCGCTCTGCACCGTGCGCTTGAGCGCCTCATCCGGCCAATCCACCCGCTCCTCGTCACCGGCCCGGCCTATGTAGCAGCGGATGATCAGCTTGTCTCCGCGGCTCGTATGCGGCCACTTCACCGAGGTCCACGTGCAGGCGGTAATCGCCCGGCCTTCCCGGCGCGAGATGACGAACCCTGTACCGTCGAACGTATTCGTCACCTGCTTGCGGTCGAATACGCTGACGACGTTCGCGACCGACACATGACGGATTGCCTTCAAGGCGCTCGCGTCGACATGCTCCTCAAGCAAGGAAGCCGCATGATAGGATGGTATCGTTATGATGACCTCATCCGCCTCCAGGCTGCTCCCATCGCACAGGCGGACCAGATACGTTCCGTCCTCCCGCTTCTCCAGTCCTTCCGCGCCGATGCCGAGTCGCAATTCGGCCCGGTCCCGCAGCGTCTCCTCCAGCCGTTCGACAAGCGAGGTCAAGCCGTTGCGGAAGGTCAGGAACATCGTTCCTTTGGCGACATCCGGCAGTCCCGGAACCGACTGGCCCGCTTGGCGGCTCGCTTTCATTCCGCGTATCAGGCCGCCGTGCTTCCGCTCCACCTGCGCGAATTGCGGGAAGGTGGCCTGCAGGCTCAGCGCCTGCAAATCTCCGGCATAAATGCCGGCAAGCAGCGGCTCGGCAATACGCTCCGTCACTTCCCGTCCGAGACGTCTATCCAGGAACGCGCCGACAGATTCATCCTCATCCGACGAACGCGGATTGATGAACAGATCCATAGCCGCGCGAAGCTTCCCCCACGGAGTGATGAGTCCGGTCTTCGCGAACGGCCCCAGCTCCGTCGGAATGCCCAGCACGAGGCCGGGCGGCATCCGGTACAGCTTGCCCTGGCGCAATATATATGTTTTTTGGGCATGCGGATTCGTTGCGACCAATTCGGATTCCATTCCGAGGTCGCACGCCAAATCGATCATCGGCAGCTTTCGGGCAAGGAAGGAGTCCGGGCCTTTTTCAAGGATACACCCTTCCTTGCACAGCGTCTGAATCTTCCCGCCGAGACGGTGTGATTGCTCTATGATGGCAACGGAGATGGGCTGCCCCTCTTCCTCCGCCCGCTTCAGCGCATAGAACGCCGCGCTCAATCCCGTAATTCCTCCACCGATAATGACAAGTTTCCGCAGAGCATTCATGTTGTGACCTTCTTTCTAGTTACTCTCTTCCGACATTGCCTTCATTGTAACATCGGCCAATGTCGCCATATACTTCGGATCATCGTTCAGCATGCGAATCCGCTTGAAGCGGATGCCCAGACGCTCGGCTTCCTGAACCGCCTCGATATCGAGATCATATAGCACTTCCAGATGGTCGGATACGAAGCCGATCGGCGCCGACAGCACCCAGCGGATGCCTTCCTGCTGAACCGCGGCGAGCGTGTCCAGAATATCCGGCCCCAACCAAGACGTTGCCGTTCGGCCTGCGCTTTGCCAAGTGATTCTCCACTGCCCCTCCGTCCGTCCACAGCGCTCGGCAATCGCGGCCGCTGTCGCGTTCAATTCATCCACGTACGGATCATTCATCTCCAGGATACGTGCAGGCAAGCTGTGGGCGCTGAACAGCACTTGGATCTCCTCCCGCTTCGCCCCTTCGGCGACGAAAGCGTCCAGTTGCTCATTCACCCGTTCGGTCCACGCATCCAGCAGCTCAGGATGAAGATGATAGCTGTTGACGCAGCGAAGCTCGATCCCGTGCTTCGCCGCCGCTTCCTTCGCCCGCGCATTATAGTCGCCGACGCTGATCACGGAATAATGCGGCGCTAGTACGACGGACACGGCTTCCTTCATGCCATCCCCGGCCATCGTGGCGACGCCGTCCTCGATATACGGCTGCGCATGCTTCAAGCCCTGATAGCACACATACTGAACTTCCGTGCCTTCGGTACGGCGGTTCAGCGTCTCCTGCAGCGCTTCAACTTGGCGGTTCGTATGCTCCCGCAGCGGGAACACGCCTCCGACAATCGCCTTATACCGGTCTGTCAGCTTCTTCACCTGCTCCCCGGTAGGCGGATTGCCCCGCCGGATATGCGTGTAATAAGACTCGATTTCTTCGAGGCTGCGGGGAGTTCCGTAGGACATCACCAGCACACCGATTTTACGCTTGGACACTTGCTGTTCCTCCATTCGGTCTCGTTGCCACATTCTGTTTCTTATTTCTTCGCCAGTTCCTTCGCCAGCAATTGGCTGGAATATTCATGTACGAACTCGGTCAGCCGCTGTAATTTGTCCAGCGAGGCTTCTGGGAACAGCCCGTGACCGAGATTGAAAATGTATCCCGGCTCCTGAATTCCCTGCTCCACGATGTGGGCGGCTTCCCGTTCGATCACGCTGAGCGGCCCTGTCAACACATAAGGGTCCAGATTGCCTTGCACGGCGAAGCGGCCGTTCAGCCGGCGGCGTCCTTCCGTTACGGACACCCGCCAATCCAAGCCAATCACATCCGCCTTCAGCTCGCGGAGGGTCGGAAGCAATTCGCCGGAGCTAACGCCGGGGAAATATATTTTCGGAACGTCCAACGCGGACAGTTCCGCAAAAATGCGCGTCATCGTCGGCAGCACGTATCGCTCGAAATCTCGTGGAGACAAGGAGCCGACCCAGCTGTCGAACAATTGGAACGCTTTGGCCCCGCTCGCCACCTGGGAACGCACATAGGCGATGACCATATCTCCCAGCTTGTCCATCAAGGCATGCCATACGTCCGGAGTCTCATACATCATCATCTTCGTAAGGATATAATTTTTAGAAGGCCGGCCTTCGATCAAATAGCTTGCAATCGTGAACGGGGAGCCCGCGAACGTGATGAGCGGAACCTTCAGCTCCGCGTCAAGAATGCGGATCGTCTCCAGAATATGGCCCAGATCGCCTTCCGGATCGACCGGCGTCAGGCGCTCGACATCAGCCGCGCTTCGTATCGGATTGTGAATGACTGGCCCCACATTGGCCACGATATCGAACGCGATGCCCATCGAAGCGACCGGATTCATAATATCGGAATAGAGAATCGCCGCATCCACGCCTAGCTTGCGGACGGGCATCATCGTAACTTCGGCAGCCAGCTCCGGCTGACGGCATATTTCTAGCAGACTGTATTTTTCTTTTATCTTGCGATAGTCGGGATCATAACGCCCGGCCTGCCGCATATACCATACCGGCACGAAGTCTACTTGTTCCTGTCGACACGCTTTCAGAAAACGATCATTATAAGTCATTATAAGTCATTCCTTTACCCCGCTTTGACGGTATTGTGTTTATAGACTAATCGTCCGTTTTGGACACGCACTTTTTTATAGCTGACGCTTCCATTATCCCCCTTTTCTCTGCTTCTCACAACCTCGCCGTTCCGGTTAGCTATGACAATCTGTTGACAAAAAACGTTCGCATCGAATGGCTTTTCGACAAATTGTCAACATAAAAAGATGAAATGACCAGAAATTCCATAACCTATCCTGGTAAGCTATCAAGTGCATCCACACCCCCGGTTTCATATGATAATTGATATATATATGTATGGTATAATAAAACTCGTTGCTGATCTATTGTACGGACCGTGACAGAAAGTGGTGAACATCTTATGCAGCAATGGAAACTAAATCTGATCATCCTCTGGCTCGGATCATTTCTGGTCATGTCGGGCATGACCATGGTTACGCCATTCTTGGCGCTGTATTTACAGCATGAAATCGGAATGAGCGATCCGCATCAAATTGCAGTCTGGACGGGACTTATCTTTGCAGCGAATTTTTTGACCTCATTTATTTTTCAGCCGATCTGGGGCAAGTTCTCCGATAAGTACGGCCGCAAAGTCATGATTATCCGTTCCGGCTTAGGTATGGCCATCGTGACGGTGCTTATGGGCTTCGCGCAGACGCCGATGCATTTGCTGCTGCTTCGATTGCTGAATGGTACGATCTCCGGCTTCAATCCGGCCGCGGTCGCGCTTGTATCTTCGACAACGCCGCGGGAGAAGACCGGCTTCGCGATGGGAATCCTGCAATCCGGCGTCGTCGCCGGCACCATTTTCGGGCCGCTTATCGGCGGGATACTGGCGGACTGGGTCGGCTACCGGCCGATTTTCTATCTTACCGGAACACTGCTGTTCCTGGCCACGATGCTGACGCTGTTCATGGTGAAGGAATCGTTCGACCGCGAAAAAGCGGCGAAAGAGCCGCAAATCTCGGTTCTCGCCGGCTTCAAACAGTTGTCTGGCATTCCACAGTTGCTGTCTCTGTTCGCGGTAACCTTCCTGCTGCAATTCGCCATGCTGAGCCCAATGTCGCTGCTGCCGCTATATGTTCAGGACCTTCATGGCTCGGCACAAAATCTGGCCTTTCTCGCCGGACTCGTTAGCGCGGTCACCGGCCTGTCCAACATGATATGCTCTCCGATACTCGGGAAAATAAGCGATAAATACGGCTCCCACCGGATATTAACCGTATGTCTGATAGGCGCTGCGCTAACCCTGATTCCGCAGGCCTTCGTCGGCACGGTATGGCATCTGCTCATCGTCCGCTTCCTGCTCGGTATATTTATGGGCGGCCTGCTTCCATCCGTCAATGCGCTGATACGGAAATATACGCCGGACGGCATGGAGAGCCGCGCCTATAGCTTCAATACGAGTACGCTTGCGCTCGGCAATATGATCGGTCCCGTATTTGGCGGAGCAATGTCCGGACTTATCGGCATTCAAGGCATTTTTATCATTTCCGGCATGTTACTGCTCGTGAACACGGCATGGGCCCGTTACTCCTTGTATGGAAGAAGAACGAGTCATCGACATCCGTAATGCCTTCAGCGGGCCATGTCGCCTTGCTTCCCCTACCGGCATCTTACAGCCGCAACAGGCCGAGCACGTGAAGGAATACGATGGCGATGACAACCGGAATGACGTAGCGCAGCAATATGATATAAAGTGCCAGGCTTTTGCGCCACCAAGACGCCTCAGTCGCGAATTCCTCGTACAGCCGCTGCCGCGGAAAACGGTAGCCGACGAACAAGGCGATGAGCAGCGCCCCGACGGGCATAAGCACATTCGTCACGGCGAAGTCAGCCGCGTCGAACAGAGACAAGCCGAAGATGCGCGCATCCGACCAGACGCCGAACGACAAGGCGGACGGGATGCCGACGATGAAGATAAGGATGCCGAACAGCCAGCTCATCCGGGAGCGCTGTTGGTCGTTGTGGGACAATTCCGAGACCAGAATCTCCAGCATGGAGAAGGCCGACGTTAAGGCGGCGAACAGGAATAACGCTAAAAATAACACGATGAAAAGGCCGCCGAACGGCAGCTTTTCAAACAAGGCCGGCAAGGTGCCGAACAGCAGCCCCGGGCCTTCCTGTGGCTTCATGCCCAGCGCAAAAATGGCCGGGAAGATCGCAAGCCCCGCCATCAGCGAGGTCAGGACGTTCAGGCCGACGACCGAGACCGAAGATTTGAGCAGCGATTCCTGGCGGCTCAAGTAGGAGCTGTAGGTTACCATGACGGATACCCCGACACTGAGACAGAAGAATGACTGCCCTAACGCATTCAGCACAGCCTGTCCCGTCAGCTTGCTGAAATCAGGCTGAAGAAAATAACGAACGCCTTCCCCCATCCCGGGAAGGGTCAGGGAACGAATAATCAGTACAAGGAATAAGACGAACAGGCCCGGCATCAAGATGCGGCTTGCCCGTTCAATTCCTCCCTTGATTCCGCGCGCGACCACCGTGATGGTAATCAGCAAGAATACGAATTGCGCTGTGACCGCATACCATGGATTGGCTACCGTCTCTGCGAACAGCACGTCGTAATCCCAGCCGCTCGCGAGCAGGCCACCCGTAATGCCGCGCCCAACATAGAGCACGATCCAGCCGCCGACGACGCTGTAGTAGGACAACAGCAGAAAGCAGGTTCCCATGCCCAAGTATCCGATCCAGTGCCATTTCGAACGCGGCGCAAGCTCCCGGTAAGCGGATACGGCTCCCCGACCGGTGCTGCGCCCGATGGCGAACTCCGCCAGGAGCAGAGGCAGTCCGATGCCCAGCGTAAATAGTAGAAAAATAATAAAAAATGCGCCCCCGCCGCTCGTCGCGACGACATTGGGGAATTTCCAAATCGCCCCCAGCCCGATCGCCGATCCGGCTGACGCTAGTATAAATCCGAGTTTTGAAGTCCACTGCTCTCGAGTCGTCATGACTGCCTCCCGTTATCCATTTGTGTGTGCATACCGCCCATTTACACCGGCAGCCAGTTCATCCCGTGCAAAAACACGAAAAGGACGATAAGCGGCAATAAGTAGCGGAGCATGAAGACGTACACAGCCAATCCCTTCTGCCAGCGGCTGCCGAGCATGTCCCATTCCTCCTGTAGGCGCCGCCGCGGATACCGGAAGCCGACGAATAACGAGATCAGCAGCACGCCAAGCGGAAGCATGACGTTGGTTACCGCGAAGTCGGCCCAATCGAATAGATTGCGCCCCAGCCATTGCAGATGGCTGCCCACACCGAAGGAAAGAGCCGATGGAACGCCCAGGGCGAAAATAACGCCGCCGAGCAGCCAGCACATGCGCGCCCGTTGCTCCGCCTTGTCCCGGGTGAATGCAGCCACGACGATTTCCAACAGGGAGAACGCCGATGTCAGCGTCGCGAATAAGAAAAGCGCCAGGAACAGCACGATGAACAGGCTGCCGAATGGAAGCTGATCGAAGACGGCCGGAAGCGTAATGAACAGCAGCCCGGCCCCTTCCTGCGGCTTCATGCCGAGCGCGAACGAAGCGGGGAAAATCGCGATGCCCGCCATGAACGAGGTCAGCACGTTCAAGCCGACGACAGACAGGGCCGGCTTCCCGATAGGCTCCCCCTTGTTCAGATAGGAGCTGTACGTCACCATACAGGAGCCGCCCACACTCAGGCAGAAGAAGGATTGTCCGAGCGCGTGCAGGAGCGCTTGCGGCGTCAGTTGGCCGAAATCCGGCTTCAGGAAATAGACAAGTCCTTCGCTCATCCCAGGCAAAGTGAGCGATCGCACGATCAGGACGAGGAACAGAATGAACAAGCCGGGCATCATAATACGGCTTGCCTTCTCAATGCCCTGCTTCACTCCCCGGGCCACGATAACGATCGTGATAAGCAGGAACAGCGCTTGTGCCAGCACAGCCGCCCAAGGATTGGCGGCAGTCGATTCGAAGATCTCTCCGTAGTTGCGTCCATTCTGCAACAGCGAACCGCTCAGGCCCTTGAGGAAATAGAGCACAATCCACCCGCCGACCACGCTGTAAAAAGACAGCAGCAAGGAGCACGTCGCCATGCCCAAATAGCCGACGCCGTGCCACTTGCTCCCCGGCGCCAACTCACGGTAGGCGGATACCGCTTCCTTGCCCGTATTGCGGCCGATCATAAATTCGGCCAGCAGCAGTGGCAGGCCGATGCCGAAGGTGAAGATAATAAATACAAGAAAAAAAGCGCCGCCACCGCTGGTAGCGACGACATTCGGGAATTTCCAAATCGCTCCAAGCCCGATGGCCGATCCGGCCGAGGCGAGCACGAAGCCGAGTCTCGAAGTCCATTGTTCTTGCTGTGTCATCTGTTCTGATCCATCCTTCTCTATCAATTGCTGTCATCCATTATAGCATATCTCCGGAATCATGCCCCTGCTTCCACATCATTAGTAAGCTGGCCATCTTATTTCACGATAGCAAGCGCCAGTCCATCATAGGCCGGAAGCAACGTGCTGAGCAATCGTTCATCCTGCGCGATCGCGGCATTGAAGGCGCGCATCGCCTGAACGGATGGACCCTGCTTGTCCGGATTGAGCGTTCTGCCGCGGAGCATGAGATTGTCTCCTGCGATTACGGCCCCCGGTCTCGCCAGCCGGATTGCGTATTCGAGATAGTGCAAGTAATTTTCCTTGTCCGCATCGATAAAGAACAGATCATAGCGGGCCCCTTCCCGCTCCAGTTCCGCAAGGGAATGAAGCGCTTCTCCCACTCTATATTCCACCTGCTCGCCGAAGCCCGCTTCGGTGAGATTGCGCTTCGCTAGATCGGCATAGTCTTGACGCAGCTCGAGTGAGACAAGCCGCCCTCCTGGTTCCAGCCCCCGCAATATGCAATAGCCGCTATAGCCGCCCAGCGCGCCGATCTCTAGCGCATCCTGCGCATGCGCCAGGCGGGCCAGTACCGTCAACAGGCGTCCATACCCTGCCGGCACGGAAATGTCCGGCATGCCTTGAGCATGGATGCGCTCCTTGATTCGATCCACAGCCGGATCCGCCGGATATAATTGGTCCAAATAGGATTCTATAGCTTCCCTCAACATTTTCCACCCTCCTTGCATTTTATGATATGATGAATGCCATACAAGTACAAGTCAGACAAGTAAAACGGAGTACAAGTAGAACGGAGTGTGGTTATCGAATGAACCGACCTTGGACGTTAATCGCAACCGCCCCGATGGGCCTGGAGGCTGTCGTCGCTCGTGAATTGAAGCTGCTAGGATATGAGGACACGCGGGTGGAGAACGGCCGCGTGCTGTTCTCCGGAGGGCCTATCGACGTATGCCGGGCCAATCTGTGGCTCCGTACTGCAGATCGGGTGCTCGTCAAGATGGGCGAGTTCCGCGCGCGAACCTTCGAGGAACTGTTCGAGGGCACCAAAGCCATCCCATGGCCGGACTGGATCCCGATTCACGGCGAATTTCCGGTTGACGGGCGTTCTCATAAATCCCAGCTTTCCAGTGTCCCTGCCTGTCAGGGCATCGTGAAAAAGGCGGTCGTGGAGCGGATGAAGCAGCGGTACCATACGGACTGGTTCGAAGAGACTGATCCGCTGTATCGGATCGAGGTCTCCCTGCTGAACGACTTGGCGACGATTACGCTGGACACGACCGGTCCCAGCTTACATAAGCGCGGCTACCGCAAGCTGACCGGAGCCGCGCCGCTCAAAGAGACGATGGCGGCCGCCATCATTTTACTGAGCCGGTGGAATCCGCAGCGGCCGCTCTATGATCCGTACTGCGGATCGGGAACCTTGCTGATCGAGGCGGCGATGATCGGCTGGAATGTCGCTCCCGGACTCCGACGCTCGTTCTCTGCGGAAGCATGGGGCATCGTCGGCGAACAGGCATGGGTACAAGCGCGTGAGGAAGCGTTCGATGCCGTCCACGACGACACGGAGCTCCGGTTGAGCGGATCGGATATCGATCCGGAATCGATTCGCCTCGCGCAGGCGGCAGCGAAGAGCGCCGGCTTCGCCCGCGAGATCGAGTTCCGCATCTGCCCGGCCAATCAAGCGAAGCCGCATGGAGATTACGGCTGCCTCATTACAAACCCGCCATATGGCGAACGGTTGAACGAGAAGGATGAAGTCGAGCGGATGGTGAGAGACCTTGGCTTTATGGCGAAGACGCTGCCGACCTGGTCGTTCTTCGCAATCAGTCCGAGCCGCCAGTTCGAGCATTACTTCGGCCGCCCGGCGGACAAGCGCCGCAAGCTGTTCAACGGCAATATCGAATGCCAGCTCTATCAATATTTGGGTCCGCTTCCGCCGCGCAGCACAGCGCCGGCCTCGCCTTCCGAATCATAATCACGCTCGATCGGACACCGTCTGCCCTTGCTCGGCAGACGGTGTTTTTTCATGTAACATTTTATATGAAAATCTGATAAGATGGGAGGTACGATTACAAGTCAAGGAAGGGACATGCAATGAATCCAATTCGTCAATCCCTGCCCGATGTCGTTGGCAGGAAAAGATCGGCAGCCACCCTCTTCGGATGGCTCAGCTTCATCTTCTTTCTCACGGCCATGATGGGGAAGCTGATCTATTTCAATCGCACGCTGGCGATTCCGAATATGGCCATGGAATGGGACGACTATCTGGTCGCCCTGGGAGCGCTGCTCATTGCCGGCAGTTGGACGTTCTGGGCGAAGGAACGATGGCGCCCTCTGCTCCTGCTGCTGCTTAACTTTGCGCTGACGCTGCTCATTTTTGCCGATTTGATCTATTTCCGCTATTTTCAGGACTTCATTACGATTCCCGTCCTGCTCCAGGCCACCCAGGTCAGCTCACTCGGCGAGAGCATCGCATCGCTTATTTACGGCAAGGATGTGCGGCTGTTCCTCGATTGGCTCGTCCTGATTCCGCTTACGATCGGGTATGTCCGCCTTCGATCCCGGGAATACCGCTTCCAGCACGTCAAGTTGTCCGGACAGCGAAACCGGGGATGCTTGCTGCAACGGATAGCGGCAGGCCTGCTTGCCATCGTCGTCGGCACTGTGCTGATTACCGTACCGGTGAACAGGGCAACCAGCACATGGGCGAAAGGGCTGTTCAGCTCGGTCTGGTGGAGCGCCTCTGTCTATAATATTACAGGTTTGCTAGGCTTTCACGGCTATGATGCGTATCGGTACGTGAAGGAACAGATGAGGGGAGAAGCCTCCCTCTCGGAAGCCGAGATCAAAGACGTGGAAGCGTGGTTCGCCACCCATCGCCCCGACCGGCAGGGCCCTGCGTCTTCGTTCGGGCGCTATGCCGGCAGCAATGTCATCATTGTGCAAGCTGAGGCGTTCGAAAATTTCGTCATCGGCGCCAAGGTGAACGGCCAGGAGATTACGCCGAACCTGAATGCGCTTCGCGAAGACAGTCTCTATTTCACGCGGTTCTTCCATCAGACGGGTCAAGGCCGCACCTCCGATGCCGATTTCGGGGTGAACGCTGGGCTTCATCCGCTGCCATCCGGATCCGTCTTTATCCGCTACCCGGGCCAGACCTACGACACGCTGCCGGCCATGCTCCGTGCGGAAGGATATCGCACCGGGGCGTTCCATGCTTATGACGCCGGGTTCTGGAACCGTTATATTATGTATCAAAATATGGGCTACGACTTTTTCATGAACAAAAAAGACTATGACCTCGATGAACCTGTCGGGTGGTCGGTCGGGGACAAATCCTTCTTTCGCCAATCGGTTGAACGTATGTCTACCGAGCCGCAGCCGTTCTACAGCTTCTTAATCACACTGGCAAGCCATCATCCGTACAAGCTGCCGGCATCCGTGCAGAAGCTCGATGTCGGCCCGTACAAGGACACGATATTCGGCGATTATTTGCAATCGATGCATTACGTTGACGAAGCGGTCGGGGAAATGATTGCCGATCTGAAGCAGCGCGGGCTGTGGGACAACACAATCTGGGTGTTCTACGGAGATCATGACAACTCGATCGGGGAGACGGAGCCTCTCTCCTGGCTGCTCAGCCATTCGGTCAGCGAGCTAGACATGCTGGAAATGAAGAATCAGGTCCCGCTCTTCATCCATCTCCCTGACGGGGCGCAGTCCGGGATATATGATACGGTTGCGGGCCAATTGGATGTCGCCCCGACGCTGCTCCACTGGCTCGGAATCGATGCGGCTGACGCCTATATGATGGGCCATAATCTGCTGCTGCCGGAGCGGCGGCTCGTCGTGCTGCGGAACGGCTCGTACACGGACGGAAGCATTTTCTATGTCCCATCGGCCGACGGACTGTTCGAGCACGGCACCTGCTTCGATTACGCGTCGCGAGAGCAGACGGACGTCGCCCGCTGTCAGCCGTACGAGGCCGAAGCGAAGCGCCGCTTGACCGTCTCGGATCACGTGATTGCGCATAATCTGATCAAGCGGTTTCGCCAATCTTCTCCTTCGGAACCGTGATCATGACAACCGCTGTCCCTGTTGACAGCGGTTGTCTGCACTTCTCCCTGGTACCCGCCATCCGTGCGTCTGCCGCTCCATGATCTGCTCAGGAGACCAGGTGGCCTGAAGCTTCTCTTCGATGACCATGGCCAGCTCCGGTGTCCACTTTCCTGCGGGAATGGAGGCCTGACGACGCTGGACATCGCTCTCCTGAGATGGCCCCGCACGGTGAGTCTCTTGGGCGGCGTTTCGGCGCAGTTCCCGGCTAATGGTGGCATGTCCTTGGCGATGGCTCGGGCACTTTTCCCTTGCTGATGGAGGATTTCTAGCTTGCTTCACCAGCAGAGTTTAAAAAGCAAATGGTGCAACTCTACGAAAACGGAAAATCCCGAGCAGACATTGTGGAGATATTTGACCTCACCGCATCGGCTTTGGATCGCTGGATGAAACAAGCCCAAACCACAGGCTCTTTCTCCGAAAAGGACAATCGCTCTCCGGAAGAGAATGAACTGATCGCCTTACGGAAAGAGAACCAGCGCCTCAAAATGGAGAACGATATTTTAAAGCAAGCCGCTCTGATCAGGGGACGAAAGTAGCTATCATCCAGAACAACCGGTGGCATTACATATGCGTGCTAGTCGATATGTTTCATCGAGAGATCATCGGCCATAGTGTGGGTCCCCATAAGGATGCCGCCCTGATTTCTCGCGCTTTTGCGACGGTCAAAGGCGATTTGCGCCAAATTCAGTGATTTCACACCGACCGGGGCAGCGAGTTTCCAAATCAGAAAATGGATGAGTTCTTGAAGACTTTTGAAATCGGCCGATCACTCCGTATGAAAGGTTGTCCGTATGACAACGCCGTGGCAAAAGCGACCTTTAAGATTATCAAAACCGAATTCGTGAATCAGATGAACTTCCAGAGCCTTATTCACCTTGAACTGGAGTTGTACGATTACTCCTGTCCACTATCGAAATCTAGCCCTTAAAAAAGTTGTTTGATTTACTGTTGACAATCCACAATGCTCCTGGACAGGTGGCGGTTCTTGGCCATTCCCTACACATTCAGATCTTTCCAAAGCGATCAGTCCGTAGCTGACGCGAAACTTTGTGTGCGTGATCTTTTCGCTGATTTGCGACCTTCTCATGAAGTCGAGCTTGACGATTACACCCCTGCTTCAAGCCAAAAACTAGTTGATTTCAATATTTTTACATGGTAAAATAATTCCAGATAGAGTTTATAGACACAGAATAAATAGGAAAAGAGGTGAATAAGAATGAAATTCAAAAAGGTAGTTGCCTTGGCTTCCATAGTTGCTTCTATGACGGTTATGTCGCAATCTGCGTTTGCTAATGACGTATATAGATGTCACGACGATTATTCTGGATGTATAGCCGATAAAGGTAACACTGGCACTGGAAGTGTCAAGGCGGAGTATTATGAAAGAGGTACAGGTAGACTTACAGGGATTGCAAAAGTATATCGCGATTAAAAATTGTATGCAGAAGGACATCTGAGAGCTATTAAGTACGTACTTAATCAGGCCTGTTGATTAACCAAATTACCCCATATCAAAATAATCGGGATTCTCTTAATAGAATACAATGAATCCGTAACTGCCACTCAACGGGAA
>NZ_BALG01000288.1 GCF_000315235.1 Paenibacillus popilliae ATCC 14706
ATTCTCCTTGTGTGAATGGGGTGGTGAGAACTTTCATTCTACACGAATCCGGCCATGAGCCTTTTGTTTTTTTATTTCCAGAAGGTGTCGCACTGTTTGTTGCAGGGTAGATGTGCTCAGTTTTGCAGCAATTGCTTATGCAGTAAAAGTAGCCTGGTTTGATATGGAGTGATGGGCATGATAGGCTTACTGGTCTCTGCGAAGCCTGTGGCTTCGCCCCTTCGCAGGGAATCATGCCCATAGAGGCTCCATGTCAAACCTATGCATAAACCTTACTTGTTGCTGTATATTGATAAAATTGCTTGGCTGCAAAACTCGGCACTTTTCGATTGCCAAAAACAGTGTCGCACTTCATTTTACAATCCGTCATCATGTAACATAAAAACTTCGAACCCATTTTACAGAAATTTTGTATTGTTACCGGTTTGAGGCCCAAACCTTTGTAACCTATAACCTTCCCTATATCGTTGGCGAGCTTTTTCAATGAGTGAATCATTTTCAAACTGTATATATCCAACTAAGTATAATGCTTTTAAGTAGCTTTCAAATCTTACGTTTCCTAGAACTGCATCTTCTTCATTCATTCCCCAAAAGATACTTGTTTCAAGAGATAATAATTTTGTGCCTATTTGTGTTGTTCCACCTGACATATATACTTGATCATCTGAATTAAGTATAAGATTACAGCCATGATTACTATCGTTAATATTTTTGTAAAAAGATATTTTTTCATCGGGGGAGTCAAGTGTAAGCAGTTTTTTCATTCCTTCTTCATCACGAAAAATATAGACGGTAACGACTGTATGAAAATCTGCATAGGGGTCTTTAGGGAAACTAGGGTCATAACATTCAATAAATTTTTCTTTGGTTATTTGTTTTGCCGCGTATTGTTTTATTAATCTTGCGCCGATTTGTGCTAACGTAAACGGATTAGGGATATGTAAAGTCAGGTACGTTTCATACAGTTTATTTATATCAAGCTGCATATAAAATCATCT
>NZ_BALG01000287.1 GCF_000315235.1 Paenibacillus popilliae ATCC 14706
CCAGGAAGTGAACGAAAATCCAGTGCCTTTCCGTTGGAAGTACGGTTTGGAAAATTGACAGGGCACGAACGTTATTTCAGGAGCTATCTACTAGCCACCGTCGGTACATACACAAAGACAACCCTACGCGATACGCCGATGTGAGTTACCATTCCAGCGGCGATGTTCTAGCGAAGGGCACTTTGAAAAGGTTAAGGAGGTCTTCTGATGCCCAATTACATTTATCCTGTTGTGGCCGAGCAAACACCAACCGGAGTAAGCATGTACTTTCCAGATTTCCCCGGTACTGCAATAGCTGCTCCGTCTGTTGTGTCTGGTATCAAGGATGCCAAGGTCATGCTAATCAATCGAATTGAAGAGCTTAACGACAACAACGAGTCAGTGCCCGAACCTTCGGAGATTGATGCGATCCAGATTGAGGAACCGGGCGACCGGATTATCTATGTAGAGGTCTTTGTAATTCCACCGGCCGACGATAAGACGGTCACTAAAAACTGCACCCTACCTAAGTGGCTGCGCGATGCCGGAGAAGAAGCGAGTCTCAACTTCTCGCAACTACTCCAGCAATCAGTTCGCGAAGCCTTGGGCATAGAAAAGCGGCCGTGATTAGGCCGCTTACTTCTTTATGATATGGTATCACTGTGACAGCACCGACACCATCACACTAATACCATTAATCCCCCGCATCACACCATTGCAATACAGCTAAGGTTGCATCGGCTGCAACCATTCAGCGTGACCGAGT
>NZ_BALG01000286.1 GCF_000315235.1 Paenibacillus popilliae ATCC 14706
GGTGCGTTCCTTAACCAAAGAATATATTCGACAAGCACTGGAAGCTTGCCTTGAAGATGACGGATATGCGCTTAAGTTTTATTTTATCGCGCAGCACGGTTGTTTTGATATCCAGAAAATGAATATCATCCTGGATGAAATTAAAAAGGAACAAGCTGAATGGGATAGAAGTGAGTAGGCGTTCATTGCTTATTTGAAGTTGCCGCCTTGGGCTTGTAGTGCCTCGACAAAGCGCTGCCCTAATCCGCCGACAACATATCGCCGGCGGATTATTGGTATGCGTGCAACAGTCACTAGTAGATGGTTCCTGAAATAACGTTCGTGCCTTGTCAATTTTCCAAACCACCCGGAGATGACGAAATACCTGTTTCGTCATCTTTGCGAAGAAGCTTTCAATC
>NZ_BALG01000285.1 GCF_000315235.1 Paenibacillus popilliae ATCC 14706
CATTCACTCTCTTGTTGTATATCGTGATCAGGCGGAGTATCCGCCAGGTGATTAAGTACACGCGTTAACGCATCGAATCGTTTTTCACCGACAGCTTTAAGTTGTCTGGCAGCCCGACAAAGCAGAGCATAATCTTTCTCGCTCCGGACGGGTTGTTCCCACATGCAGATTAAGTCATCGTGATCCGCTTGCCAGCTTTGTGCCCAATCGAGGGCAATTATTTTTTTATTTCCATCGATTTTGCTTTTCTTAGCTTCTGGCTCACGGAAAGATGTTTCTGTTTCATGTACGTTTTCTCCTTTGTATACATATGTATGTGCGGTATGCTGCTGAGGCCAGTAAGCCTATCATGCCAATCAAGAAGCTCCGGTGTCCACTTCCTGCGGGAATGGAGGCCTGACGACGCTGGACATCGCTCTCCTGAGATGGCCTCGCATGGTAAGTCTATTGGGCTGCGTTTCGGCGCAGTTCCCGGCTAATGGTGGCATGTCCTTGGCGATGGCTCGGGCACTTTTCCCTTGCTGATGGAGGATTTCTAGCTTGCTTCGCTCGGTTATGCTAAGATGAGTATAGCTCATGGTGGATTCACCTTGTGTGAATGGGGTGTGAGAACTTTCATTCTACACGAATCCGGCCATGAGCCTTTTGTTTTTTATTTCCACCAACCAAAAAAATAATTTTGCAAAAATCTGAGTAGAAGAACACTAGAAAACGACAAGAGAACAGCTAATAAAAACAAACCAATCCTCTTCACAATCAACCTCCTCATAATATATGAGAACGGATTCGATAAAAGAATCCAAACAACGATTCTTCCACTAAAAGGTGGTAATTTAAAATTATCCGTAATCTTGCAAATTTACTATATTAATCAGAATGGGCGACATCTGGAGACATTAAAGCAGTCGCTACCTCAACTACCACAGATTTCACTACTTTTACCCAAAATGCACTTCTTTCCTCTCGAACTTTTGATTCGGAGACACTTTGGTTGTAAGTTTCTCCTGTTTCAAAAGCAGTAACCTCTTGAACTTTTTGAGCTAATTCTAAATTCGTTGTTACAGGTATTTCCTGAGCAAATGCAGAAGTTCCACCTAAAATCACAAATATTGTAAGCATCATTACCAAAAAGAGTCTTTTCATTGATTTTTTCCTCCTCGTATAGTATTTGTTTTCTGAAGGCACTTTAGGAAACATAGAATACCTTCAAAATTTCCAGTTTGCACAGTGTAATTTTATATTAGGACTGAACTTTCCGGAATGTCTTTAGACAATTGGGCGATGGTTGTCGTTCGCAAATGGACAGGTCGGGTTCAAAATTGGGGTCAAATGCTGCTCCAGCTCTAACCCCCAAACTCTTGATAGACCCGAACCAATCAAGTTTGATGCCATTCTTATCTTTTGAACTTATTTATCCAATTCATAATATCTTGTTCTATATGCAAGTACTCATCCGGCGAGGCTTTTATATCGACTCCTGAAGCTATTTTCAAAAGATCCCACACCACTTCATCAGTTACACTAGGCTCATCTTGCATTACAAATTCAGAAGCCCAATCAGCTACTTCTTCCCTCGTTAAACTTCCTTGTAAAATTGATAGTAATTTGCTAAGCACCTCTTCTTTTGTCGGCTGTTTCAAATGAATCACCACTGTCCAGTGTAGTTTCTATTCATATCGAATTGATAATGAACCTTATTACCGCCAGTAAACTTAGTGTCAGGTCTAACTTGTCTTATACTACCAGAATGTTCTAAAGTCTCGTGACATGTTCTTGTATTACCCGTTTGCGGACTCCACTCCCTAACTAATCTTCTTCCTGCCATTTCTCCAGTTTTGATATTGTGCTATATTTTGTGCACCATTACCCGTCCCCCGAGACACCTTCCCGGCGCTAGTGCTTTTTCCGGAGTTTTTCACAACGTTCTTTGCAGCGCTTTTCGTAGCATTTTTTGCAACGTGTTTTGCAGCATTTTTTGCAGTGTTTTTCGTAAAGACTTGTACTATTGCTTTTACAATCGACCCGATGACATTATGCGTCCATATTTCCGACTCCGTAACGAAATAATTATGTACTCCTTCGACTTCGAAGTTATACGCGGACGTACTGTTGTTCATCATCTCAATTCGGTCGATTGGATAGGGCTTGCCTTCTGGGCTTTGAAGCAGATCTCCAACCTTCAAATCCCTTGCTTCCACCCATCCTTGGCCGTGCACCCAGAACGGATGCTTGTTTTTTGCAAGTGAAAAATGCTCAATTTTGCAGCCAAAAGTACCGAGGCACCTGCCAACCCTCCAAAGCTTAAAAAGGAATCCGTTCCAT
>NZ_BALG01000284.1 GCF_000315235.1 Paenibacillus popilliae ATCC 14706
GCCGGCTGCAGCAGAACTTGCCATCATGTATTCGTTGCTGCAGTCCGAGATGGACAGAGCATTTCCAGATACAGCGGCTGACATCGACTTGACGAACAAGGCAAAGGAGCGAAGCGTGTTTCGCCTGCCCGCAACAGCGGCCGTTCGTAAAGGGATATTTACAGGAACGGACGGAAAAGGGTTGGATGTTCCACTTGGCTCTCGATTTTCGGGAGGTGACGTAAACTATGTCGCTTCTGAACGCATAGACGCTGGTGTATTTAGACTGACTGCCGAAGAGCTGGGCAGCATCGGTAATGAGTACGCAGGAATACTCTTCCCTATTGACTACATTGGCGGCTTAGCAAGCGCTACGCTCACTGATGTGCTGATTTACGGGGAAGATGAAGAAACGGATGAATCGCTACGTGAGCGATATTACGAATCTTTGCGGGCTTTGGCATTTGGCGGCAACGTAGCCGATTATAGAGCTAAAACGG
>NZ_BALG01000283.1 GCF_000315235.1 Paenibacillus popilliae ATCC 14706
TAATAGAGCAGCTGGATAGTAATAAAATGGGCCATAAGGGAGATAAATGGAAGTTGTATAATGGAGATGGGAAAAATGCACGGCGTATTGCCTCACTAACTGCGGAGGGGAAAATTGTTGGAAAATAAATTACTGAATAGTGAGAAAGTAAAAGATTTGTGCAAGGTATTTAATGTTGATTTATCCATATTAAAAAAAGATGTTCCTGAGGAAGATTGGGATGAAAACTCCTTTTTAATTGACAAATGTAATTTTTTTATGAAGGAAGTTTGTATTAATAGGCGTTTTATCTCTTTAGAGAGTCCTTATGAAGAAAAAATGTATTGTATAGATGTCTTTCCAATGGCTATCCCTATAGAGGGAAAGTTCCCACAATTGGAGATTTTTTATATGCCAGATGATAAGTACGGTTTAAATCCCCTTTATTTTCAGGAAGAAAAAAAATTTCTGAATGTGCTATCAAAGTTGTGGGCTTATTCTTCGATTTATTTGGAAAGTAGCATTTTTCGTGACACTGAGTTACTGCATGAAATGCAAGAACATGAACAATTCCAATCAACAAATCAACTGTATTCTAAAGAAAGTATCGTAACCATTGATGAATGGAAAGTGCTTGAATATTTGTTGGCTTTGAGTTTTAAAAATCAAATCTATACGTGTATCTATTTCACGGATCTTCGAATTATCGCTTGGATAGGTAGCCTTCGCGCTGTACTTTACATTTGTGATAAGGAACAAGAGCATTTTGTTAGAACGATATGTACAACAGAAGGTTTATATTTACGGAAGTAATGTAGAAAGGGCTGTTCCACAAGTCATTGGAAGTGACTGGGGACGCCCCTTTGCTCAACCCTGTTGATGATTGGAATGAAGAGTGACAGAATGTATCACATAGATGGTCGTATGGGGCAGCCGAAAAGCAAGAGCGATGTCGTGGATAGTGAACTGGAAACCAAACTTTTATCTATCTTATTTACATTACGAGAACATGGTGTCGTTCGTATAGAAAGTGAATTTCGTTACGATGCGAACCTTTTGAATTTTCCAGAAGAATGTGTAGAACCAAACATTTTATTGGGCATGAAATCGTTATTTGAGAAGGAAATTTTAGAAGAAGTAAGCGATCGGGAAATTGTAAAAGGGCAAAAGCCACAGCCCCGTAATGGGCCCGTTTATGGAGGTCGACACCTGGCTGGAGGAAGACCGGCTGCTCCCCCGCAAACAGCGGCATACCGGCGTTCGAATCTTCCAACGACTGCAGACGGAATATGCATTTGCAGGCGGACAACGAACGGTGCTCGCCTACGTCAAGCGACGCAAAAGCGAAATGGAATTGGAGCGCGCTAAATCTTACGAGCGGCTGGTAGTGTCGTTCCCTTACAGCAACACGGCTTTTGTGTATCCCACACCGGCGGAAAACCAGGAATGCTTTCTGGAAGGCATGAAGCAAAGCTTTCAGTAAATAGGCGGCGTTCCCCGACGCATCTGGTTTGACAATCTGTCAGCTGCGGTGGTGCATGTAGAGAAGCACGGTGAGCGGCAACTGACGGAAGGCTTTCAGCGCTTCTGCGCGCATTACCGGATGGAGGCCGTGTTTTGTAATCCCTACAGCGGCCATGAAAAAGGACATGTAGAAAGCAAATGCGGCTACACCAAGCGCAACTGGGCAGTGCCGATTCCGGCCTATCAGAGTCAGGAGCAACTGGCGGCCACCCTTGCCGAGCAAGCTCGGCAGGACCGGGAACGCGCTCATTATGCCAAGGGAGAGCGAATCCCCGACCTCTGGGAGGCTGACCGCCGAGAGCTGCTCACCTTACCAGAGACGAGCTATGAAGCCTTCCGCATGCGAACCGATCTGGCAGAATTATGCCGACAGCTTCGACTGGCCCATGTGGTGGAGTATGTGACGCAGCACCAGGACGAGCAGATGAACGAACGGGTGGAACGGCTGCTTCTGGCGGAGCGAGAAGGACGGCGACGGGCGAAGCTGGGGAAGCTTGTGCAGCAAGCTGGATTCCCGCACCTGAAGACCTTTGACGGATACGTGGACACGCACATTACGTTTCCCGGGGAGAGCACGTTGGAGCTTTTGCGGGAGATGGCATGGTTGAAGCGCAAAGAAAATCTGCTACTCATGGGTGCTGTGGGGACGGGCAAGACGCATATGGCGACGGCGCTGGGGATTGAGGCTTGACGGCAAGGGCATGTAGTGCAATTTTTGTCAATATCGGACGAAAATTCCTGTTGTTCTTCTGTGATAATGTCATCCCATAACGGTTCTGAGATAATGTCACTATGGGACAGGAGACAATCACATTGAGCAGACAAGAGATGAA
>NZ_BALG01000282.1 GCF_000315235.1 Paenibacillus popilliae ATCC 14706
TGATATTTCCTTCGCCCATCTTGAATGCCGGCATCCCTTCTGGCGCTGTCTCGCTCCAGGTCTGGCCGTCATCCGTAGAGTACAGCTTCACGCCGTCTTCCAGTTTGACCATCACCTTGCTTTTCATTCCTTCTTCTGAAGCGAATTTATTTTTGATTTTGATATTCCCCTCGCCCATGTTCAATGCTGGCATCGTTGCAGGAGCGTTCTCGCTCCAAGTCTGTCCACCGTCTGTTGAGTAGGTTATAACACCATTTTTATTATTTATAAGCATAGAATCAGTGTTCCCAGCGGCTGCAAAGGTTGTTGTTCCTGTTCCTAGCGTAAGAGCAAGTGCGCCGCACAGGATGGCTGCGCCCGCTTTCTTTTTTGTTGTGTTCATCACGTTAATCATTATGATACCTCCATGTTTGCTTTTTTTGTAGGCAGCTGCCTTACGATTTCTAATTATAAGCACCATACCTTTAACGAACCTTAAATGAAAAAAATATCGCTGAAATACGGCATTCTCATTTCTCATATTCTACTATTTTCAACCGCTGTCCCTATCAAATTGGCGGTGACGACCATATCATTATAGAGTAAAGCAAGCAGCGTTGCACGCATAAAGGTGGTGTAGAAGTGAAGAGAATCTTATATTTGGGTGAGATTGGATACCACAACGCAGGGGACCAAGTCATGTGGGATGTGTTTCGGCATCACTTCAACAAGAACCTCGAAGCGAGCCGCTACCATGTCGTCGGATCATCAGCCCATGACGCCGACCCATTGGCATTCGATGCCGTTGTGCTTGGGGGTGGTTCTTTAATCGCCCCCACCTATCTTGCGAAGCTCGAAGAGGCGTATAAAGGCAGCACACCGTACTATATTTGGGGTTCCGGCGTGGATAAGCTTGTACCTAAAAAAAGTCTAGACGCCATGCTTAACCGTACCCCGCTACCTGCCGAGCTTACCGCCCAAGGTATCCAAAGCGATGTATTCCGGGGCGCCCGCTTCGCGGCAGTTCGAGGTCCTCTCAGTCAAGCATTTCTCCAACTGGCGGGAGTCGCTGCGGAGAACATCGCGGTGAGCGGCGACCCTGCATTGCTCCTTACGCCGGAGGAAGCACAGCCCGTCTCGTACAAGCCGCCCCTGTCGCCTGACAGGCCCTATATTGGAATCAACTGGGGCACAGCGATGAATCAAGTCTTCGGCCATGACGAGGCTTCCGTGGAGGACAAGTTGGTCACAGCGGCCAAGGAATGGATCCGGCAAGGCTATTCCATTCTTATGTTCGTCATGTGGCCTCGCGATATCCCCGCCAGCCGAAAACTGATGCATAAAATAGGAAATGAGAATCGCGTGCGTCTATGTGAAACCGTAAATCCGTACGAATTGATGAGCATGATCGGCCAATGTAAATTTACGGTCGATTTCAAACTACACGCCGCGGTGCTGTCGGCCGTTATGCGGGTCCCTTTTATCGCGCTTGGATACCGGTTCAAGGTGTTCGATTTCGCCGCTTCCATCGATGCGATCCGTTACGTCATCTCGATCGATAGCCCGACCCTCGGCCACGAGCTCATGCATTTATCAAGCCGCATCGAAGCGAACTATGGCGAAACGGTCGCCGCACTTGATAAACAAGTCGTCTACTATCAAAACATGAATAGGTTGGCGGAGCCTTTCTTCCATAGGCTACAAAAGGAGGTTGGAACAAATTGAGTATGCAACCGCAGCGTATTTTGATGTGCTTCGGAAAAACCCCTTACACACCGGGAAGCTATTTGGAAAGGGCCTTTGGCAATATCGGTATTGATGTCGATGTTATCATCGATGCCGCCGATTTCTCCGCACTAGATACCAAAAAGTATGCAGCGGTTCTGTTCGTCGAGAGTCCTACCCGCCCTCGGGTTGCGATTAAGCACCGGGATCAGGTCCACGCGCCCGTTCTCTTCTGGATCCATCACGGAGAAAATCGTCTCGCGGCGAATCTGGAGATGTGCGACCTATATCGTCCCGATATCCTGCTGATGTCACATTCCTTGCACCTTGCATCCCGCTTTCACGTATCGGTCCGATTTTTCCCGTTCGGGGTAGATCCCCATTTGTTTCATTCGGACATCCCTTATGCGATGCGCCGTATCGACGTTTCTTTCGTTGGGACGCGCGGACATGAACTTTATAAAAATCGGAATGAAAGTCTTCGCTGCATTGAAGCGAACCTGCAAGGGAAGGCGCATCTGTCGCTCCGGAAAACGCTATTTTTGGAAGAGCTGAGCAAACATTATGGAAATTCGAAAATCGTCTTCAACCAAACCGCCGATACCATTAAATCCTTTAACATGAGAATCTTCGAAGGGATGGGGTGCGGGGCACTCGTCCTGACAGATCATACTCCCGAACAATCGGAATTGTTCGAGAACGGAGTCCATTATGTGATCTATGATTCGAAGGAAGATATGCTTGAGAAGCTGCGGTATTATCTAAGCCATCCGGACCAAGCCGCCACGATCGCAGCAGAAGGGCAACGACATGTTGTCCGTAATCATACGTACGAACATCGAGCGCGTCAAGTGCTTGACCTTATCAAGTCTTTGTAGAAAGGGCAGACCGAGAACAGGAACATAGGAACAACGCTTGCAGCGCCATTTCTTGCTAAAGTTGAGCAAGCCTGTATACGGCAAAAGCTGCCGCTACAGGCTTATTTATGCATTCCTCGATCTTTACTTAAAGAAAGAAATGGGTATCTGCGTTTAGCTCGGACAAAAACGCAGGGTAGTCCCATCTGATCATGTCAGCAGGAAATGCGGGTTCAACCGCGCAAATGGACAAACAATATGGATCAGCCAAATGATATTGTTTGAAAAAAAAGCGGGACGCTAAATTAGCCGGAGAACGGAGATAGCACTCCCCCTGGTCTGACTTGTGGACGGAAAAGGAATCAAGCGGAATGGACAGGCCCTGTCCGCGCAGCTTGACATAGCTTTCCTTCAGCGTCCATAAGTCATAGAACAGCCTCAGCCTGCCTTCCGGCGGCTCATTCTCCATCCGTTCACATTCTTCTGCCGAGAAAAATCGTCTCGCGACGCTCAAATCGATAGGCTTCATCTGCTCCACATCAATGCCTACCTCTCTGTTATGCACGGCACAGGCGATCCACTCGCCGGAGTGGGAAATATTAAAAAACAAGTGAAGCTCCGAAGCGAGCTCCGGCTTGCCAAAGCTGTTGTAATGGAACCGGATTTGGGAATTGGCAAGCCCTGTTCTCTCCCCAATGATTTTGCGGACGAGCACCTCCGCCAGCAAGCTCCGGTAGGCATCGGCTTGGTGATGGAAACGGTTGATTTTGCCCTGCCGATCCGGAGGGAGCAGCCGGAGCATCTGCTGCAATGTCGCTTGCTCGATAAGATCGGGAACTCTCATCGCGAATATGCCCATATTCCGGCTCTCACTTCCCTTGAAGGGCTCTTGGTTCACTTGTGATCCATATCGATTAATTGCGGATGAGATAATCGAACGCCCCCAAAGCTGCCGTAGCGCCAGATCCCATCGATATAATGATCTGCTTATATGGACTATTCGTGCAATCGCCAGCCGCAAATACGCCTGATACGTTGGTAGCGCCATGGCTGTCTACCACGATTTCACCTGTACGCGTGCGTTCAACCGTGTCCGCTAACCAATCCGTATTCGGAACAAGACCGATCTGCACAAACACGCCTTGCAGTTCAATATGCTTCGTTACTCCTGTATCACGCTCGACATAGGAAATTCCGTTCACCTTATCTGTTCCGGTTATTTCTTGCGTCTGCACGTTCTTCAGTACCGTAACATTAGGCAGACTGTACAGGCGTTCTTGCAGTACGGCATCCGCTTTGAGCTCTGGCGCGAACTCAAGCACCGTTACATATTTCACAATACCTGCAAGATCAAGCGCCGCCTCGACACCCGAGTTGCCGCCGCCAATCACGGCGACATCTTTGCCGGTGAACAAAGGACCGTCACAATGCGGGCAGTAAGCTACCCCTTTGTTCTTGAACTCAGCTTCCCCAGGCACACCGATATTCCGCCAACGAGCGCCTGTCGATACGATGACCGTCTTGCTCTTCAGAACGGCACCGTTTTCGAGCTCAATTTCGATAAGATCCTTTTTCTCTAACCGCTTGGCACGCTGCAGCTTCATGACGTCGATGTTGTACGCTTTCACTTGCTGCTCCATATTCGCTACGAGTTGAGGACCTTCCGTATATGTTACACTGATAAAGTTCTCAATGCCCAAGGTGTCGTTAACCTGACCGCCGAAGCGCTCAGCAACAAGACCTGTGCGAATCCCTTTGCGCGCCGCGTAAATTGCTGCGCTTGCGCCTCCAGGGCCGCCGCCGACAACAAGCACGTCATAAGGTTCCTTCTTGTCAAACTCGGATGCATCTGGAGCACTGCCCAACTTGGCAACAATTTCTTCAACGGTCATACGGCCGCTTTCGAAAAATTCACCATTAAGGTAAACGCTTGGGACCGACATAATGTCTTTGCTTTCTACCTCTTCTTTGAATACAGCACCGTCAATCATCGTATGCGAAATGCCAGGATGGAGGACGCTCATCAAGTTCAGCGCTTGCACCACATCAGGACAATTATGGCAGCTCAGGCTGACATAAGTTTCAAACTTATATTCGCCGCGAATGCTTTTGATCTGGTCAATCACACTTTGCTCCACCTTAGGAGGTCTTCCGCTAACCTGCAGCAGAGCCAATACTAAGGAGGTAAACTCGTGCCCCAAAGGAGTCCCGGCAAAGGTGACGCCCGTATCTTCTCCCGCGCGATTGACACGAAAGCTCGGCGTTCGAGATAATTGCGCTCTCTCCACCGTTATCTTGGAGGACATGCTGACAATTTCATTGACCAGGGCCAGCATGTCTTCCGATGCAGCGTCCGAGCCTGCACTGACTTGGAGCACCACATCGCCTTCCAGGAGCTGGAGATATTGTGTGAGTTGATTTTTAATTTCTTGATCTAGTCTCATCTTCCACACCTTAAATCTTGCCTACGAGATCGAGGCTTGGCTTCAGCGTTTGCCCGCCTTCCTTCCATTTTGCCGGGCATACTTCACCTGGATGGTTGCGGACATATTGCGCCGCCTTAATCTTGTTAACAAGAGCACCTGCATCGCGGCCAATCCCTCCTGCATTAATCTCAGCTGCTTGGATCACCCCGTCCGGATCGATGATGAACGTACCGCGGTCCGCAAGACCTTCGGCTTCAATCAGTACATCGAAGTTGCGGGAGAGCACGTGGGAAGGATCCCCGATCATAATGTACTCTACCTTGCCAATGGCAGAAGAGCTTTCATGCCATGCTTTATGTGTAAAATGCGTGTCTGTCGAAACGGAGTATACTTCAACGCCAAGTTGCTTAAAGGTTTCGTAGTGGTTCTGCAGATCTTCAAGCTCCGTAGGGCACACGAATGTAAAGTCGGCTGGATAAAAGCAAACGATGCTCCATTTCCCTTTGAAATTTTCCTCGGCAACCTCAATAAATTTACCATTGTGAAATGCGGATGCTCTGAATGGCAGTACTTCTGTTCCAATAAGTGACATGGCCATATCTCCTTTAGCTTATATTTGGGTGAAATAAAGTATATTCTGAACATGCATGCCGCATATTCCGAACACATTTTGTAATTATTATTATTAACTAATCAATTAAATTCGTCAAGCTATTTTATAATCATTATAAAAGACTCCCGCTGTTATTTCACACAAATTTCATTATGCTGCTAACTGAACCAGCGTATTCATGCCTTGTTCATCGTTTTATTGCATCCATCACTTCATTTTCCTTAATTATCCTCCTCATTAAAAACAATAGATAAAATGGAGAACCAATACTAAGGGTAATCCATGAATGGCAAAGTATACTTAGGCCAATTAGTTCTGGAATAATATTTAGATAATAATTTGGGTGTTTCACTTTTCGAAATAACCATGTATCAATATAAGTATGATTTTGCGCAATAATCAGTTTAATTGTCCATAAACTACCTAATTGTTTCACAACAATGGTTAACATGAGAAGAGAGAAAATGAGAACTACAATTCCAATGAAAGAAATCCAGTCAAAGGAAGCCTTTCTTATCCAAGCTTCCGTAATAGAGCCTATATAAAATATAATATGTGCTATTGTAAGTAGTTTTGTATTACTAGTGCCATATTCTTTGCCCCCGCTTTGAAGCAACTGTTTTTCGTTCTTTTTTGAAATCCCTAAGAAAAATAACCTGCAAATAAAAACGATCATAAAACATAGTAGAATGAATATATTCATAACTTTCCTCCTCCAAAAATTTCCACCCTATCCAAGCTCAATCTGTTGCCTACCGGCAGCGATGTATTGCATTTTGGGATGATTCCCCAGCAACCGTTACATCGTCAACTAACGATACAGGAATAATTTGAAATTTACTGTCGATATATGTCGTCCTATAAAAATTTTCTTACTGTTGGAGGGGGTGAGGTTGGAATATCAAAGTTTTTGTTACTACACCCAATTTTTCGCTTTTAATACCATGATTTTCATGATAAAATAATTTAAAACCATATGGCGTTGAGCCATCCTATTCCGTTGATCAGGTGATCAGGAGAAACGATTTACCATCCACAAAGTGGACTACACGACCTACGTAACGTACCATGAAATTCCGCGAACGTCCGACATTCGGGTTGTAGACAAGCATACAGGGGAAACCGTATTTGAAGAACACGGCGCTTCTACCAGAACCGTATTATCGTGGTTGGAAAAGCCGGCACAAGGAAACCGTCACAAGCGATTTGTATTTGTCATTCCGTTAGCTTGGGGCGCTGCTGAACTCGCGGCTGCTATCGTATCCGCAGCTACCGTAACTACCGGGATTGCGCTAACGGTAAATGACTATGAAAAAGCTCAAGATTCCGTCTATTACAACACGAAAAAAGAAATTGAAGATGCGGCAAATGCAATTCCAAAGAAATTGAAAAAAGAAGATGATGATTATTCGGTTGATCTGGATAAGTTTGATCAAAAAGTATCAGGTAAT
>NZ_BALG01000281.1 GCF_000315235.1 Paenibacillus popilliae ATCC 14706
TGTAAGAAGGTTATACTGCTCAAGATTAGATTGTATTTGCCGTACAACGGCAGGAGTATAGTTTTCCTCAAATCCTGCCTGAATATCTCGGCGTCGACCTAGGGAAAGCAGCGATGTCAGATGTTCCACAGAGGCTTCTTCTCCAAGGCGTTGAACAGCATCGCTGATTTCTTCAATTGAATAGACGGCACTCCAGCC
>NZ_BALG01000280.1 GCF_000315235.1 Paenibacillus popilliae ATCC 14706
CCGCCTTCAGATGTCTTGCTTCCACCCATCCTTGGCCATGCACCCAGAACGGATGCTCCCCGGTTGTCGTGATTGGAATTCCTTTGACGGTAATGTGATACGCCTCATCCGCTTGACTCTGGAATAACTGAACAACTCTATGATACTCTGTTTTTCCCGTTGTTTCATCTTTTGCCTGAACGAGATCCCCGACCCGGATTTGTTCAA
>NZ_BALG01000279.1 GCF_000315235.1 Paenibacillus popilliae ATCC 14706
ATGAACATCCGTGGAAAGCTACGCTCAACGCTTCTAAGCGTAACACAAAACGCAGTACCTTCCAAGATGCGATGTACTCGCAGCACAACAGCTATACAGAGGCCCCCTGGTGAAGGTGGCCTCCATTCGAACAAGTGACATTTTCATAGCACAGTTAGGGTGACATTTTCACAGATGATTGACACCAATTGACTTACATTAATAGTTTTCGCCATTATAGTCACCCTCGTGTTTTACTAGAATTACTAATTCACTTCTTAGTATGAAACTCTTCTTGATACAAAATTTCAGTCTGTTCTTCGATCTCTTTGAAACATTCAGCGGAAGTTATATTCTGATTCTGAATAGCCTTGGTCAAGACCGCATCAACCACTCCATCGAATTGATCAATAAAGCTGAGAGATAGTTCACTGCTTAAATAAGGATTTTTGTTAATTTTTTGCCTCCAAATTGCCGAAAAATCGATGTTACCGTACTGAGAATTCATATATTTACTCAGGGTGGATACAGATCCTGGAATACTGTTATTCTGCAAATAAGTAATGGATTCTTCACTCAGTAAAGCTTGAATCACTTCCCACGCAGCCTCCTTCTGGGAAGCCTCTTTTGATATGCAAAATATATCATAAAAATTGATATCTGAACTTATATCTCTATTTTGTGAATCTACTGGAGTAGTAACTACCTCCCAGGCAAATGAGTTCTTTTCCATTAGCTTTGGTACCATATCTAACGTTCCAAAATGCATCGCCGCTTTTCCTTGGAGGAACAACTCACCTGTATCATTTACAAGATTACCAACCTTCGATGAATCAAGAATGTTCTGAATTGAACTTGTCCATTCTTGAGAATTAAAAGACAAATCTTTACTCTGGGTGTCAACAATTTTCCACCCCTTCGATTTCGCAATAGCCGATAACACACTTACCGGGCTTTTCCCGGTCGATCCCGTTGTCCCAGATCCTATAAATCGTTGGGTTAGTGAAAGCATTTCATCCCAAGACATTTGGTTGGTCGGGTAATCAATTCTGTTTGTATCGAACAAGTTTTTGTTGTAGAAAACTACGGAAGGATTAACAGTGGGAGATAGCCCATTTAACTGCCCCGTATCATTTTGAAGGGTGCTAATCATTTCAGGGTAGTAATCCTCAAGATTAATGTCACTAGACTGGGCTAGCGTGTTTAAGTCTGTAAGCATATTTTGCTTCTGAAGTTCACGAAAATTATTTTTCCACGTAATGATCAAATCGGGTTTGCTTTGTTGAATTTCTTTAGTCATCTCTTCAGCATTCTTACTAATTGATTGGATTAGCCTAAATTTAATGTTCGGATATTTCTGTATAAGATAATTACCATAATATTTATAAAAAAACTGATCTTGAAAAGAAGAATAGATGGTTAACTCGGTCTCCAGATTTTTTTTCTTATTATTATTTGAAGATGGAGAAAAAAATCACAACCTGTTACTAATAAGAACATGGACATCATGACAAGAATAAGTACGCCTCTACAGATTAAAGCGCTATTATTTACTCGATTGAATTGCATTGATGACATCCTCCTGTAGCTTTATGATTGTTTGATCAACTGTCAGTTGTTCCTCTATCGCTTGACGTAATATACTATTTATTTTGAGAAGGGCTGCCTTTTCTGCTGCACGGGGTAAATTGGTATCTCCAAGAGTAATCTGGGGTTTCAATTTATAAAAGGCAGCTAGGTTGCGATTATCGTTATCAACCATTAAAGAATCTCGTACAGGAATAGTAAATAAAGATAAACTTAGGTTTTTTTTCAATCTTGCTGCTTCCTCGCTGTTCATATATTCCCAAACTTCCAGACTTTCTTTGAAATTTCTTGTCCCTGCACAAATTCCATTTAAATATTGGAAGTTCATTGTCTTACTAATATTAGGCTCGTTTGGATTAACCGGTTCGGTTACGACACCCCAATTTATTTTCTCCTCGCGGTTGTTATTTATCTTCATAGCAAATTGGTAGGTATTTAATGTCATTGCTAACTTCCCATCTAAAAATAAATCAGCAGGATCTTGTTGAGAGGTAAAAGATGCCTCTTCTTGATAGAATGCGACTAAATCTTCAAGTTTATTTTTCCAGGCGGGGTTGTCAAATAATGTCCTTTGATTCAAAGAGTCATACCACTTTAAGCCATTTGTTTTGCCCATTGTCAGTAATAATCCTGTTTCGTCGTAATTGAGTAGATATAGGCCGTTCAAATTATCTTGTGGCGAAAATTGTTTGGCTAAATCAAGTACTTGATCCCAAGACATTTGATCAGTTGGCTCCGGTATCTTAAACTGCTTAAATAAATCTTTATTATAAAATAGCACTTGCGAGCTAATAGAATCAGACAAGGCATAAAGTCTTCCATCTCCTATTTCATTAAGAGCTTCAATAATATTTGAGTTAATCCCTTTGAAGCCATCGTCACTTGCATATGTAGACAAATCGGATAACATACCTTCATTAACAGGCCTGTTGATTAACCACTGAATGGTAGAAAAAAAGCCGCCAACTCGGTAAAATGTTTGTACCCTTACAAACGACCGAAAGGTGGCGACTCC
>NZ_BALG01000278.1 GCF_000315235.1 Paenibacillus popilliae ATCC 14706
CTTCTTTGTAAAATAATTTTTACCTGTCATCATCGATTTCTGCAACAGCTTTACTTGTTCTAATTTAGAATGGACTTGCGAGATTTTATTGTTCAGTTGTGCCATATGTATGGAAAATTTCATGGGTGTCGTATGTTCTGCCTGAAGTGCATCCTTTACGTCGATAGGTTGCTCTCGATTTTCATGTCCTGCATTCGTTGTGATGATGTTTTCCTTCATATTGATTAACTCATCGTACTCTGATTTTGCTTTCCGTAATTCATCAGCAATTAACTTTCGTCGCTCATCCAAACCGTCTTTTTTTAAAGAATATAATATGTCCCCTTGCTTGACCTTTTGTCCATCCGTATAGTGCACCGACTCAACTTCACCCAGTACTTTGTTGGTTATTCTTGTCACTTTTTCGCTCGTCTTTATCACTCCCTTTGCTTTTACAACAATATCAATTTCCCC
>NZ_BALG01000277.1 GCF_000315235.1 Paenibacillus popilliae ATCC 14706
ATCGTTTCGCTGCTCGCATTGGGGGTTCCTCTACTTTCAAACGATATTTTCTATTATTTTACCATACTCCGTCTCTTTGTTCGATTAGGGTCAGGCTTTTTCACCAGACTTCTAAGGTTATGTAACGTACGGACAAAGGGAAGAATTATGGTTGATTTTCATTTCTTGTATGGTAATATATGTTTATGGTAAGAAATTTGAAATTTATAGGATAATTAGGATGAAAATACTTCAAAAGATGTTATCAAGTGTGGTAGTATGTTCATTGGTTGTATTATTGACAGGTGTTTCTTATGCTTCACCAGGGCAATTTGGAGTTGAGCATTCCTATTCCGTTGCTCATGAGAAACATATCAGAATCAGCAAAGAGGACTACACTACCTATGTAAAGTACCATGAAATTCCTCGAACGTTCGACATTCGGGTAGTAGACAAGCACACAGGTCAAACCGTATTTAACGAAAACGGCGCGTCTATCGGAACCGTGTTATCTTGGTTGGAAAAGCCAACAGAAAGGAATAGACATAAGCGAGTTCCGCTTGTCATTCCGTTAGTATGGGGCGCTGCTGAACTCCTACCTGTAATCACCACAGGTATTACCGTAATTACTGGTATTACGTTAGCGGAGTCAAGAGAAGGACCGATGGGAAAACCTAATAGAAAGAAACAACATCGAGAAATACACGAAAAGAAAAAACAGGATGAAAAATGGAGAGGTAATCCAAATAAAAATCCGAATCGTCTCATGAAAAAACATACACCTAGTAAAAAACATAATGGCGGAAAATAGAGAGGATTTACAATTAGAAAAAGAAAGAACCGGATTAAGAATATGTTCTGAAAAAAATGTGGATATTGTTTTAAAAAGAGCATTTGTTCACTTTGCTAAATGGCTACGGAATAATTACAATTTCCCCAAGAGAGTTCCTGTTTATGTAAAAAGGAGTTACTATATTGTAGACAAATTTACTAAAGAACAAGTATCAGCTTCGTTTTGTGCTGTTTATTGCATACTAAAAATGCCTAGAATTGCAGCGTAAAAGTGCTTAGATCAGATGCAAAAAAAAGGCACTTGTCAGCCCCTTACATTCC
>NZ_BALG01000276.1 GCF_000315235.1 Paenibacillus popilliae ATCC 14706
CAAACAAGGTACAACAGAAGAACTAAAACCAAAAGCACCGGCTGAAGTTAAAGGTAATGTAGGTGCTGAAATAACTGTAACCGCACCTGAAGTAGATGGTTTTCAGCCAGAGAAGGCCACAATGGAGTATAAAGTTGTAGATGGTGATAATGAAGTTTCGTTCTATTACATCGAAGATAAGAAAAAAGTAAAACCAGCAACAGGACTAGCTAGCGATAAGCCAGCAACGTTGAATAGAGACCAATTGACACTGGCGTTCAATGGTGCGTTAGATGATGACTCTGTTAAAACTAAAGCTAGCTATGCATTTAAAAAGTATAATGCTAGCAACGCGAAATTTGAAGAAGACAAAACGGTTACAGTTACAAGTGTAACATATGCAACATATGGTGCTGGCCAAACCCAAAACACGGTTGTATTGCAGCTTAAGGGACTTCAACCTGGAAGTAAGTATCAAGTAACGGGAACGGGTGTTAAAGGTTATGGGCAAGCAGTAGCAATTTCGGGCACCATTGAAGCAACATTTAAGGTGCCACAGCCATCCAGCAGTTCAAGCAGTAGTTCAAGCTCAGGCACTGGAACAGCAAATCCAGCAACAGGATTAGCCAACGATAAGCCAGCAACGTTGAATGGAAACCTATTGACACTGGCGTTCAATGGTGCGTTAGATGGTGACTCTGTTAAAACTAAAGCTAGCTACACATTTAAGAAGTATAATGCTAGCAACGCGAAATTTGAAGAAGACAAAACGGTTACAGTTACAAGTGTAACATATGCAACATATGGTGCTGGCCAAACCCAAAACACAGTTGTATTGCAGCTTGAGGGACTTCAACCTGGAAGTAAGTATCAAGTAACGGGAACGGGTGTTAAAGGTTATGGGCAAGCAGTAGCAATTCAGGGCACAATTGAAGCAACATTTAATGTGCCACAGCTATCCAGAAGATCAAGCAGAAGTTCTCGCTCAAGCTCAAGCCCAAGCACTGTAACGAAAACGGGCACTACAAGTGATAAAACAAAAGCAAATGGAACAACTGGAGAAAAGACAAACAGTAACGATGATAAAAAATCCATTACTTTGCCGAGCGATCAAGACGTGAAAACACCGAGCGACTCTGTTCAAAAAAGAAGTTCTAAGCCGCAAATGACGCAAACCAAACCGGCATTCACTGACCTGAAAAAACACAGTTGGGCGCGTGAATCGATCGAGTTTTTACATGTAAAAGGCATTATTGCTGGAACAGCAGCAGGTCAATTTTCTCCTACTGCCATAGTAACCAATGGTCAAATGAAAATATTCTTGCAAAGATTGTTTAACAATTCAAAGCGAAGCTTCTTGCAAAAAATAGTTTCTGGCTTCAAAAAGAACAAAACGATGACAAGACAAGATGTTATGGTGATGTTGTATAAAGCCATGATTGAAAATGGAATGAATCTGAAAGCAGGTCAACCGAACGCCTTGAAGGGTTATACAGATGCTGAAAAAGTGAATAGCAATGCAAAAGCGGCAATTTCTTCACTGATCGCAGAAGGCATTATTTCAAGCAAGACAAATAAGCTAAATCCAACGCAACAAGTAACAAGAGCAGAAGCAGCAGTTTTCTTGAAGAGAGTGTATGATAAAATGAATAAATAGTTTATCAGAACAGATGCGAGAAGCCCATGGGTGAACTGTGACCCGAGAGATGGGCACGTAAAACACCCATGGCTTGGGTCTGTAAAATAGTTTGTGTAAACTCCAAAACCTATTAAAAGGGAAGTAGAAGAAAGGTTGTGGAGAACACATGGGACTGTGGACGAAAGAGCAACTGCGAGCATTTATCAAAGAGAATAACCTGGTTATCGCTCAAGATGCACAGAATGCCTTGAAAAACCTGTTCGCCGAAACGATTCAGGAAATGCTGGAGGCCGAGATGGATACGCATCTGGGCGATGAGTTGCATGAGAAAGCGGAGAAGACTTGCGACCAATTCCCGTAACGACAAGAGCCGCAAGACCATTACAAGTGAATACGGCGAGCAGGGAATCGCCGTCCCACGTGACCGTCAGGGTGTGTTTGGCAAGAAAAAAATGCTCAATATGGCAGCTCAAAAGTGCAGAAGCTACTTGCCAGCGATATGTGTTTTCAGATGGGAAAATCCAGCTGTGTTCACCAACTTGTTTAGTTTCGCACGCTTGCGACCTTCCAGTTCTGCTGTCAGTATTTGTTCAACTACCTCTTCTATCTGGGAATCACC
>NZ_BALG01000275.1 GCF_000315235.1 Paenibacillus popilliae ATCC 14706
AGCAAGGAGGGGAGACTTTGAGCAGCATCCCACGGATTTTGCATTACCCAGGTAGCAAGTGGTCCATGACGGACTGGATCATAAATAACATGCCGCGACATGCGACATACCTGGAACCTTTCTTCGGATCAGGAGCGGTATTCTTCAACAAGTCGCCGTCATTACTCGAAACAATTAATGACTTGGACGGAGATGTAATTAATCTCTTTCAAGTCATACGTGACAGGCCACAGGAATTGGCGCATCTCGTACACTGGACACCGTACAGCCGTGAGGAATACTACATCTCATATGAATCGGTTGCGGACGAGCTCGAACGCGCTAGAAGATTTCTTGTCCGCTGCTGGATGGCTCGAGGCGTGAAGACATCGGACCGCACCGGATGGAGGCATATTATCGACCATAACGGTCCCCGGATAGTCCGCCAATGGCACGAGATGCCCGAGAAAATACTATCTGTCACCGGAAGGTTGAAAGGGGTCCAGCTCGAGCAGCAGCCAGCAGTGAAATTAATAGAACGCCATAACAGGGATGATGTCCTGATATATGCAGACCCACCGTATATCCTATCAACCCGCAATAATCGGATGTACCGGCACGAGATGACCGAAGACGACCACATCGAGCTTTTGGAGGCTTTAAACGCGCATTCTGGACCGGTCTTGCTGAGTGGATATGACCACCCAATGTACAACGATCGGTTGAAATATTGGAAACGAGAGACGCGAACTGCTCAGGCCGAAGGGGGACGGGATCGCACCGAAGTGCTTTGGATTAACCCCGTCGCTGTGTCGCAGTCCGGTCAGCTCGTGTTGAATCTATAAATCTATGGGCGCTACAGCGCCCTAAGGGAGAGAGTAGAACGATGGAAATGGAATTAAAATCAATGAAAAAATGCGACGAATGCGAGAAAGTAAAGGAAAAAGTAATCGCT
>NZ_BALG01000274.1 GCF_000315235.1 Paenibacillus popilliae ATCC 14706
GGCGCAGTATAAGCCGCATAAAGCCACATGCAATGAGGAGGCTACAGCCAACACCTTGAACCGAGAATTTGACCAAACGGAGGCAAAACGATTCGTCGTCAGCGACCTGACCTGTGTGAAAGTTCAGAACCGGTGGCATTACATTTGTGTGCTAGTCGATCTGTTTAATCGAGAGATCATCGGCCATAGTGTGGGTTCCCATAAGGATGCCGCCCTGATTTCTCGCGCTTTTGCGACGGTCAAAGGCGATTTGCATCAGATTCGGTGGTTTCACACAGACCGGGGCAGCGAGTTTAAAAATCGACGGATTGTCAAGCCAAGTGCGACAGTTCCTCTGCAAAGGATTCGTGAGCGGACTTCCAGCCCAAACATTTTCGTGGTCGTTGATTGATCAG
>NZ_BALG01000273.1 GCF_000315235.1 Paenibacillus popilliae ATCC 14706
GAGAGGTACTGCACCACTCGGATCGCGGCAGCCAGTATGCTTCCCACGATTACCAGGCGCGGTTGCACACCTACAAGATGAAAGGGAGTATGAGCCGCAAAGGGAACTGCTACGACAATGCGTGCATCGAATCGTTCCACAGTGTGCTAAAGAAAGAACTTGTATATTTGGAGAAGTTCGAAACACGCAAGCATGCCAAGAAACGCATTTTTGAATACATCACCTGCTTCTACAATGGAAAACGAATCCATTCCGCTATTGGGTACCTTACGCCCAATGAGTGTGAACATTTGTACCGATATGCTGCATCGTTTTCTCGATTCTTTGTGTCTACTCTATTGACAGAGGTACAAT
>NZ_BALG01000272.1 GCF_000315235.1 Paenibacillus popilliae ATCC 14706
ACAATCTTAACACCATCTTTATAGTTTAATATAAAATAGGACATAGACTCATGCTCCATGTCCTTCAGCAACAGACCCCGCCCGCACCTCTCATGGTTTTGCAATGATGTGTAACAGGGCGGGCCATTTTTTATTTGGGAGCCAGGCGTAATTCCTCTCTCCTCTCTTCAGTCTTGCATTCCCTTCATCTCTAGTAGTAAAATAGTTCCAATGACATATGGCCAATATTTTCACAAGAGGAGTGTAGTAATGGCATTCGAAAATGGGGACTTAGCAATTGATTATATTGGAGAAACTATTGATAACTACAAAAGAGACCGTACGATATTTTCACAAGTCTACTCATTAATACCAGTCTTTCTAAATCGTCCTGATTGGCCGCATTGTTATGACGAACTTGATCGTACCATTGAAATGATCTTAGGTAATTCGCTGACCGGATTAGTTTTTGAATTTACATCACGATATTTACACAGCGAAGAAATTGTGTGGCCTGACGATTTACCGGATAGTTTTTTTAGAGACCTTTCTACGTTTCACACAGTTACGAAAGATTTGGTTTATCAATTTTGGGCTGGTAGAACTACCCCGTTAAAGCTATATAGCATAGCTAAAAGTAGCGATCATCCATATGGAAAAACATTAATCAGGTTTATTAGGATGGATGGGGTAAATCTAGATTTGGAAGTGGACGAGAATGATATAAACACTATTATCAGGTTATTAAAGGGAATAATAAATAATGACGAAAATGAGTGATAATCGTGGGTGCTAAAAAAGTAAAATCATCTGAAGTTTTACGCTTAATTGAAAATGATGCATTGAAAATGAATAAAGCTAAACATCGCCCCCTTTCTCAAGCTGTAAATCCACGGTATAATATGTTTGAGGATTACATGCGTCAGTTTGATTATTCTATACAAGAGGTTAAACGGTCTATAGATCAATTAGCTATTGGGATGGAGGGTGGAGAAATGAGAGACGACGTTACAAAAATGGGGCAAAAATTAGAGGATATTAATAAAAATGTTCACGGTTTAAGCATTAATGTAGCTAAACTTGAAACTGAGATAAAGATCCGCTTCGAGCAATCCGATAAGACCCTCCAAGCAATCAACTCTAAATTGGATACTTTAATTACCAAGGAGGAGTTCGATAAAAAAACCGAACAAGGAAGATTCAACATAACAACTGTTATTACTATAATAGGCACAATTGCAGCTTTAGTTGCGGCAATGAAGGCCTTCATGTAAAGCCCCGCCATTCTTTTTAAGGCGGGGCTTTTTACTTTACATACTAATGACAACCTCTCTTTCCTTTCCGCCCCAACAGCCTCCGCCACCGCTACCCTGTGGCTCCTTATCGTCTAGAGCGTGGTTGCGACTCAGACCATTATTTCCCCAGTTGCTTCAACATCCGATCAACTACCACTGCCATCTCAGCCCGTGTAATCTGCTCATTCGGCGCAAATCCAGTGTTACGACCACCCATAATTCCAGCATCCATCACCCGTTGAATAGACGCCTCGGCCCAATGGCCGTCGTAATCCAGGGCCGACTTGTCTGGTTGCTTAGGCGCCTGCATTTTGCGCAGCTTTGACAGCTCGTCCACAAGCCCCGTGCCATATGTTGGAGACGGTGCCCATTTGCCGCCCAAAGCCTCCACAGTTTTAGCGGTGCCATGCAAGTGAGCAAAATGACGCGGATCCGGAGTGTTGGCCAATGGGTATCCGCTCGCACCAGCGTATAAGGCCAAATGGTCAAGGTGGGCTTTGATGCCCGCGCGCCAGTCATCAAATCGTTTATGCGCCGATGCCTGAGTATCCCCGCCACCAGCGGTGATTTTGAGTCCGCATGGGTTGCAGTAGGTGGCGTCGATGCAAGCGGCGCTGTGCCCGTCTCGATAGAGATAGCCTGTCTCATGCCCAAACTGCACATACGCAACAGCCGGGTCGACACCGTGCATCGGGGCTAACGACCAATACAAGTCGGCAAGCTTGATAAACTCATCCGGTGCCTTATGCCTCCGTGCCCACGCTTTCGCCTGCTCGACCGTTGCCGACGCCTTGCCCAGGATGTTTGTCGCCTTGGCTGGTGACTTGGGATTGTGCGCTTGTTTCCGCTGCAGCTTCAGATACTTAGCTACCCCGGCAACATGGCCGGAGATAATCGCCTCAATGACTTCTGGCCGCTTTAATCTGGCCGCATCAGCAGCAACATCGACAAATAGGTTTTCCGTCAATACGGCTGGCATGCGCGACTCGCGGCACATGTGCAAGTCTTGCTTTTTTTGACCGCGGTCGTTT
>NZ_BALG01000271.1 GCF_000315235.1 Paenibacillus popilliae ATCC 14706
GCTGGCAAGTGCCTCTTTCTTTTTCTAGTAAAAATGCAATTTAACTAGGCATTTTTATGCTGCTATTCTTAGCACTTTTAGTTTGCCATAAACAGCTCATGGTAATGCCCTTTTCTTTTACGGCTTCCTGGTATGCCCAGGACGTATACACGCTACCTTGATCGCTATGGAGCATCATTCCCGGTAAATCGGGCAATGGATTCAGCGTGTCAAACGAATTAAGCTTTTCCTCGATTTCCAACAACCCGGAAGCAATGTCTGGGTTAATATGCCTTACTTCCTGATAAAAAATTGTATAAAGTGAATAGAACTCTTTCTCAACAAAAGCACCTCCCTCTTATGATGAATAAATAAGACTGCTATCAAGCCCATTAAACTAGATTGTATAACTCTCCAATACATTCACCCCCAAAAAGAAAGCATATTTTTACTCTATCATCCAACTTTAATATTTTTTGTAAAAATAAAGAGAAGACCTGACTAGGCCTTCTTTTGAAACAGATGCTCAACGTATTTCCGCTTTGCCCTTGCCACATTGCAAGTTGCAGCGTTGTTGTCAAAATGATGATGGAAAGAAAAAAAGTGAAATTGATAGCGTGAAACGTGAGCTTGCCAAAATTATTGAACGACGAGAAAAGTGGCAGTACATGTTTGTTGAAGGCCTGATTGGAAAACAGGAAATTCGCAAAAAAATGGCTGAGGAAGATGATAAGGAACGCGAAGTTCGTCAGCGAATCGCACAGGAGAAAAAATCACTTTCAGCCATTCCACGCATTGACGAACTTGTTGGCTTGGCTGAAGGATGGCCGTATTTTGATGATCAAGAGAAGAAAGATCTTATATATACCCTTTTTGAGAGTATTACGATAAACACCAATCTCACAAATGTGAAGGGCGTAAAAAACAAGTTTTTTGACGCTTATATACAGGACGCATCATTCAATTAATTCCACAATACCCATGACAAGGACCCATCATGGGTATTGTGGAATTGAAAAGCTTCAGCAATTTGGCTGAAGCCTTTTCATTGTGCAATGCATTTTCAAAATAATTGTTCCTCTGGCGAAAGTATTATCAATCGGCTACAGTCACCTTTTCTGCTCCTTTGTGAAATTGAGTTGGTCTTTGCATGCTGTCATGCAAAAAAAATAGGGCCGTACAGCAACGCTACGGCCCCTTTCTTACCTTCTATCCTGAAAATTAACTCATTGCACAAACTGAAGAAGACAATACAAAGCTGATCCTGAACCTTAAAAAAATGGTTAAGGTAAAAAAACGGTAATGTGCCTTCGTTAGAATCAAGATGCTAAAACGAAAATTGCTCCATATCTTTAACTATAGAATCAACTCGGTTCGCAATAAACTGCTTACTCGTCGCCCCTTTTTTCGGCAAAATTAACCACAAGGGCTGTCAGGTAAGTACCGATCAACTAGGAAAGAGTTTGCCCAATCCCCAAACTGATCCTCTATCCAGCCATTTTCGAGCGCAAAATCCACAACTTGAAACAAGCTGCCGACATGTAGGGGAGCATATCATCTTCCTCAACGG
>NZ_BALG01000270.1 GCF_000315235.1 Paenibacillus popilliae ATCC 14706
GAAACGGTTGCTATGCATGACAACCGTGTAGGCGGATATCCGCGACCGTAGCCGCTAGATGCGGCTAGGTTTCGTCCCGTTCCGTCCGGGACTCTCCGGGACTCGTCAGGCGGTGTGAGAGGGGCCGAAGCCCCTGCATTAATCAAATACTTTAACTGTGTACTTAGACTCGTCAAAACGTCGAATGCTTTGTGTCCCATCCTTGTTTGTCAGCACGATCGTTATTACTCCAAGTCCCCGTTGTAGTACCTTGCCGGTTACTGATTTGACTTTGCCACTCCGTGTCACTGTCGTACATATGGCCCTCATGGGATTACCTCCGATTTTTTTTTAATACAGCCACTAAAGCCACGATGCTAATGACGAATGCTACAACAATGAATGTCCAAGTAATGAATTGCATGGCTTGTCCATCCTCCTGTATATTGTTGTGAGGTGAAGGCTGTGATAAGATTTTGGTAAGGAGGCCGTCGTGCTTGACGACCTCCCCGGTACTTAACGTTTGCGTGGGGCGCATCGGTAAGTACCTTTTTACTTTTTACGGCTAGACTTGAGAATTAAGTACGCTGTAAAGCACTGTATGATTGCCGTAATCAGTTGTACCAAATCTTTCACGTCCTTCACCTCCAATCTGTTTCTGACACTATTTTCGTGTCATCCACATCTATAATATACCATGACACTATTTTAGAGTCAATACTTATTTGACACTTTTTTCGTGCCGTTATATATTTGTAACGAGGTGGTATTATGGGCGTTCGATCAAACTTAAGAGTACTTGCTGAGAGCAGGGGGGTAGGTATCCGCCAGATTGCACGAGACATTGATTACCGTTACGAGACGGTGCGGCAAATGTATAATGATGAGTCCAAACAGTTCCCACGCGATTTGTTGTACAAGTTGTGTGCATATTTTGATTGCGACATAAACGAGTTGTTAGTTATAGACACAGAGCCTCAGGAGTAGTCCTGGGGCTCTTATCATTTTTAGACGGGTTAGGTTGCAAAAAAACATGTATTTTGGTAAGACGGTTGCAGCAAGGATTTGTCAAGGGGAGATGATAAAAATGCAATCAGCGATTTTACATACAGACGCAAAAAGAGCCGTTAAGGGTGTTCGCCCCACGGCTCTTTTTGCGTCAAAAAAATTGGCCCGCCCTGTTACACATCGATGAGAGGTGCGGGCGGGGTCTGTTAATCTGTTATTTCAACTATAGTGCGAATAGAGTACTCCTTTACACCTA
>NZ_BALG01000269.1 GCF_000315235.1 Paenibacillus popilliae ATCC 14706
AATTCGGCGATAGAATCTATTTTTACAGGCGAGAAAGAGATTGATGTCGCTTTGCAAGAGGCATCACAAAAGTTAGAACAAGTCATGCATGATCATTACTGAACTGGGCACTTCCGCCATAAGACGCATGGCCCAGGCTTCAAGTAGCAAGGTAAAACGCGATAAAGGGTGCGCCCATTTCCCATACACTTGAGTGATTTTATCGTATGAGGTACACTTGACCCTACTCCATATAATTAATGCAGATAGTTTGAAACAGGTAGTACGGGGATGGGGAGAAAATAACTGTTTTGAAGAAGACTGAGTCAATATGGGCGAATACGGGGGGCGAAGGTTTGGACTGTTTCACCAAATCTAGTTCCTTTTGTACATATGTACCTTCTGAGAGGGTGGACACGATGGAAGAATTAAGATGGGATGGAGTGTGATCAGAGTTGGATCTCTGTCAAAATAGTAGACACAAATTTTAATGATTAAATGTATTAAAGTAGTATTGTCGTTCAAAATCAGATGGGGTGAGATAGCCAATCGACGAATGAATGCGTTCGTTGTTGTAAAAAACCTCGATGTACTCAAATATGCTTTTCTCAGCTTCTTCACGGGTCGCATACTTGTTCAGATAAATGAGTTCCTTTTTGATAATGCTATGGAACGATTCAATGCACGGGTAAGTAGCCTGAGCGGGCTACTTACCCGCCAATGGAACCATTACTCGGTCATATGAAAGACGAATTAGAGTACAAAGAATGTACAAGCATTGACGAGCTTCGCATCCGCATTAATGAGTACATCCACTTTTACAACACTGGGCGATATCAGTGGACACTAAAGAAGATGACCCCCAACCAATATGAGGCCACTGAAGAACTTGCGTTTTTCTTCGGAGGCGGTGCAGATAGTATAAAAAGAAGACATTCACCCCGCGTTTTGGAGATGAATGTCTTC